>NZ_JACRTE010000001.1:300000-411474 GCF_014385105.1 Qingrenia yutianensis
AATGTACTCACATCATCCTCTTTTTTCATCATTGGATATTATTCCCTTTATAACCGCAATGTCATATGCCCCGTTTTGATTGTTGTCAATCAAGACAAGATATCCGTTGTCGGGAGTGTAAAGCGCTGTGCCGTTGTCGGCAATAGGTCTGCCGTTGTATATAAATGACGCATCAGACGACATTTTTTTCGTTTTTGTCTTTCCGTTTTCGTTATACTCATATGTAAGGTTGTAAAAGCTTATAATATCCTCTGCATTTATCAGAGCGGTATTGTTGTAATCGTCACAATTTATATACAAATAATCATCATATTCCGCCAAAAATTCAACACCGGAAAAAAATCCGTGACGCCTTGCGGACTTCTCATATCCGTACGGATATGCGCCGAGCGACTTTGCCTCGTCGTTTCTGCCGAGTATTTTTACTGCGATAACAACAGCGTCTGCGTATGTAATCGGCGTATCCGGATTAAAAAGCCCGTCGCTGCCGGAAACAATATTTAAATCATATGCGGCATTTATATATTTTGAATATGAAGCATCGGCATCTACGTCAAGAAACAGATTTCTTTCGTCTTTCGGAATATCGCCCAATCCTATTGCACGCATTGACGTCTCGGTAAATTCGGCGCGTGTAATTGTTCCCGATTTGCCGTATGAATTTGCTATACCCAGCGCAGAAAGCACCTTGAAGGCTTCACCTGCGCCATTTTCGCCGGCATTTCCGCCGATGTTTTCGTTATACCCTGCCGGATAAGGCTTATTATTATAACTGCCGCCTCGGCGCGGGTTGTATAATCCAACGGACAGAATCCGTTATCCTTTCCGTTTACGATTTTAGCTTTGTAAAGCTCAGATACCGCCTTGGCTGCATAATCTGCTATATTTTCGCCGTCCCCGAAAGATGAAGCCGCATTTTCATCAAATTCAAATCCTGCATATTTCCCTGCGCGGTGCGCTATAACTGCCATATCCTGGCGTGTAATTTTACTTTCGGGTAAAAACATTCTGTGATATGTCCGTTACCCGTGCGCTTGAAATCATATCCTTAAATTCAACGTACAAATTCTTTTGATATTCCGCGTCAAGGCTATCCGCAGCCGTTAAATCAAGAGATAAATTTTTCTTATAATGTTCAAGCTTATTTCTTTGTCCACTCCAAACCGTAGCGTCAAGCGCAGTTAGAATAACCGCATTTTCTATACTTTTCTTTACATCTTCCGGTGATTTTGCACCCGAAACTTTTTCGGCTATTTCCTGTTTTGTATCGGCGTCGAAGTTTTTCCAATCTTCATAATAATTCGACTCCGAAAGCGAAACATATTTTTCATATTCTGTCAGCACATAGCTGCTTGGATATTCATTTATAAGCAGATACGCCATATATCCGTTTATTTCCGTTTTAAGCGAATCAATGCTCATATCGGCGGTAATTTTGTTCGCCATTTCGGCGCACAATTCATTTCTGCCGTCCGATGTAAGGGATTTTGTATAATCCTCCAAATCAACGTCAATAGCCGAATAGTAAGTCCTTATAAACAAATCTGCAGCCGACGCATCCTTGTTCTCGGAATTTGTAAATTCAGCTATCATTATATGTTGCCTTTTTAATATCTTTACCGTTTGTGATAACGCTTTTTGCAGTGTTGTCAAACGTAAATTTTTCCGAAGCGTTTACCGTCCAATTATCCGCATTGTAAACCGGTTCAAAATAGTTTGCCGCCGCATCGGCATAAGACGCAGAGCTGAAACACGCCGCAAGCACTGTCAGCACCGTAAACACAACAAATAACTTTTTCATAATTATTTCCCCCTTCAAAATTAAAAGCCTTTACACATTAATTATTGAATAAATGGGATTTTTGTGCAATATGCTTTTTTTCAAACATTTTAAGCCTAAATTTTTGTTGAACATATCACAATACCGTATTTAGTTGCATAAATTCAAACAGATATTTTTTTATTTTATTGTTGATTTTGCACTAATATTTTGATATAATAGAAATGATATATCACATATGTGGGGGCATATATAACTGACCTACATAATGCTTATTCTTATATCATTATCTGTGTTTTGCTTTGTTAAAAGATTTTGTAACAAACGTGTTTTGGTTCTTACCGTTATGCTCTGGTCACTTATCGGTATGATTTTTTCATTGTTTTTCATTATTTCAATCACAAGCAATTACAACGCATTGGGATACATTTTCGAGAATTTTGACAGAAATATGTTTACAAACATTGTGAAAAACAGACTTAACTACTTTACCATTGTTCGTGTTTTTAATATTTGTATGTCTGTTTATCTCTTTACAATGTCGCTGTTCGCAAATTCATATATAAAAACAAAATCGAAAGGAAACAAGCTTTATTCGCTTTTTGTAACCTTCTTGTTTCCTGTCGTTTACGCTTGTTTTTACGATCCACGGGTTTTAATGCTTCAACACGCTTTTGCCATAAATTTTCAAAACGGTCTTTTATTGCTGCGCATTTTAGATTTTGTTTTTCATCTTGCGGTATATTTTTATCTGCTCATTCCGTTTTACCATCTGTATCACGCGTGCAGAAGCATTTCGTCGATATACAAAAAACGCCAGCTTATCGGCGTGGCGTACTATCTTATCGCAACCGACACGATATACCTTTTCATTACCAAAATGAGTTCTCTTCGAGTGTTGTATTTCAAGCTTGATTCCGCACTGATAAACATAAGAATTACAAACACTTTCAGCAAAGATTACCTCGTTTACGTCTGTATGATTCTTGTGCTTATTTTGATGTTGTTTTATATTTCATCATCATTTAACATCATTCGCAAAGAGGGTTTTTTTACAACAAAATTACCGAAAAAATTATCAAACGCGGCAATCGGCAGATTTTGCAAACGGTTCACAGTTTTAAAAACGTTTTGTATTCCTACAGCTTAGCGCTTGAGCAAATTCAAACCGCGGACGGTCAAAAAAAGACGAGCTTACAAACAAACTGAAAGCAAACATTGACGCTTATTTGGAAAGACTTATAAAAGTGCTTAACATAGGAAAGGGAATACACGATTTCTGGACGGAAAAAATTTATTTGAGCGATATTGCGGACGAGGTTATTGAAAAGTCCACAATTCCGGATAACATTAAGGTTGTATGCAATTACAAACCAAAAACCGAGTTTGTAAATGCCGATTCGTTCTACCTTACCGAAGCGATATATAACATTATGCAGAACGCCGTTCAGGCAATAGAGGAAACCGGGCGCAGTGACGGTCATATTACGGTGTCGATAATTCAGGAATATGAATGGATTGTACTTGCAATTTTCGACAACGGCATAGGTATGAAGCGCATACAAATGCGGCACATATTCGACGAATTTTACACCACAAAGGCACGAATATCAAATTGGGGTGTCGGTCTTGCCTTTTCAAAGCGCATTTTGCAATTTCATCACGGAAACATATCTCTCAAAAGCAAAGCCGGTGTCGGAACAACCTTTTATATCCTTTTGCCCGATGTCTACGATACATAAATTTTAAAAAGAGGAGATTTTTATGGATAAAATCAGAATTATGATTGTTGATGATATGGAAGAAATAAGAAATTACTTGTGTTACACGCTTAAAAATGAACACAACATTGAAGTTGTCGCATCGGCGTCAAGCGGAAAAGAGGCATATGACATTGCAGTAAAGAAAAAGCCGGATGTAATTTTAATGGATATACAAATGGAATCGGATACTTCGGGTATTGCAGCGGGAAAGAAAATATTAAACGTACTTCCGTCAACAAAGCTTATAGCACTCACAATGTATGTTGACAGCGAAAAAATAACCGACGCATATATGGTAGGTTTTGTTGATTTCATCGCAAAAAATTATTCAATCGTAGAAATCATAACCGCAATTCAAAACGCTATCTCGCCCAACGCACTTTCAAACGATGTTGAAAAGATTATAATAAACGAAATGATTAAACTTAAAATTCAGCAAAAGCAGTTTATAGCGTGTATGCAGATTATATCGGCTTGTTCAAAGAGCGAGTTTGGGCTTTTGCAGCATCTGTGCGAAGGTATGAAATATAAGGATATAGCAAAGCAGCGATGTGTTGAGGAGGTTACCGTAAGAAGTATGGTAACAAGGATTTCAAACAAGCTTTCCAATATGTCAATTAAAAAAATCGTGTCACTTTTACAGAAATGTAACTTTTTTGAAACTTTTAACAATTTGAAACAATAATATAGCATAAAAACAACGGCAGACACCTCATAATGAGTCTGCCGTTATTTTTTACACGTTTCTTATTTATTCAATATTATATCGCCGACTTTCCAAACGGTGCCGGCACCCATTGTAATTACCGTGTCGCCCGGTTTTGCATTTTTCAGAACATAATCGGCTATATCTTCAAACTTCTTTATATAAACCGCGCCGTCGGTGATGTCTGCCAAATCTTTTGCAGAAACAATGCCGGTGTCCTTCTCGCGCGCGGCATAAATATCGGTTACAATAACCTTATCCACAATCGAAAGCGCCCTTGCAAAATCGTTTAAAAGCGCCTTTGTGCGTGAATATGTGTGAGGCTGAAAAACGCACCACACATCGCCTTTTTTGCCTATTTTCGCGGTTGTTAAAGTTGCTTCAATTTCGGTTGGGTGATGTGCATAATCGTCAACAACCGTAAATCCGTTTTTCTCACCTTTTAATTCAAATCTCCTGTGCGTACCGCCGAACAATTCAAGTCCTTTTTTGATTTTGTCTGTGCCAAAGCCGAGTTCGTATCCTGCCGCAAATGCCGCGAGCGCATTCAAAACGTTGTGCTCACCGCAAACGTTCAGTTTAATGTGTTCGATTGTTTTTCCGTTTACGCAAACGTCAAATTCATAACGCGCGTAGTTGTCATATTTTATGTTCTGCGCGGTAACATCTCCGCCGTTTATTCCGAAGGTTACAACCTTGCATTTCGCACATTTCGCGGTTTCAAGCGCATTTTTGTTGTCGTGCGACACTATAAGACAGCCGTCGTCCGGCAAAAGACGCGCAAAATCGCAGAACGTTTCTTTTATTTCGTCAATATCTTTAAAATAATCGAGATGGTCCGCGTCAACGTTTAGTATTATGCCCATTTTTGGGAAAAATCTTAAAAAACTGCGGTGATATTCGCACGCTTCGGTGAGAAAATATTTGCTGTTTCCAAGTCGAAGATTTCCGCCGATAGCGTCAAGCTCACCGCCCACCGTAACGGTCGGGTCTGCATCTGCCGAAAGCAAAACGTGGGCCAGCATTGACGTTGTTGTGGTCTTTCCGTGAGTGCCCGAAACCGCAATCGGCATACCGTAGCGTTTCATAATTTCGCCCAAAAGATACGCCCTTTCAATGCATCTTATCCCCTTGTTCCGCGCCGCGCAAAGTTCCTCGTTGTCGTCCGAAATTGCCGCGGTATAAACCACCAAATCGGGGTTTGTGATATTCTCCGCCCTCTGCCCTATTGAAATTTTTGCACCGAGCGCCTCAAGTTCGTCTGTAAGGTGAGTTTTTGCCGTATCCGAGCCTGACACCTTTTTTCCGCTGTGCAAAAGAATATGCGCAAGCGAGCTCATACTTATTCCGCCGATACCGATAAAATGTATATAATTCTCCTTCATAATTTCAAAACCCTATCCCTTCACTTAACAAAATACCCTCAAAATTTTCCAATTACATATATTATACAACATTTTTTATAAAAATAAAATACATTATTTAAAATTTGTTGAAATTTTTTTAAAATGAGTATATAATAGAATAGTATAATAGTGTATAAAGGTGATGAATATGCCCGATTTTAAACTTGTGTCGGATTACAAACCTATGGGCGACCAGATAAAGGCAATCGACTCCCTCACAAAAGGAATAAAGCGCGGAGATAAAGGTCAGACACTCCTCGGCGTTACAGGAAGCGGAAAGACGTTTACAATAGCGAATGTTATAAAAAACGTCAACAAACCTACCCTTGTTTTGGCGCACAACAAAATTCTTGCCGCACAGCTTTGCAGTGAGTTTAAGGAATTTTTTCCCGAAAATGCGGTTGAATATTTTGTTTCGTACTATGATTATTATCAGCCCGAGGCTTATATTCCGTCCAGTGACACATATATAGAAAAAGATTCTTCGATAAACGACGAGATAGACAAGCTCCGCCACAGTGCGACCGCGTCACTTTTTGAGAGGCGCGACGTTATAATCGTTGCCAGTGTTTCGTGTATATACGGCTTGGGCGACCCGGACGATTACAAAAATCTTATTGTTTCGGTGCGCGTCGGCAACACTTTGGACAGAAACGAATTTTTGAAAAAGCTTGTTGACATTCAGTATACGCGCAACGACATTGATTTTTCGCGCGGAACATTCCGTGTGCACGGTGATATTGTCGAGGTTTTCCCCGCAAGTTCAAATGAAAAAGCGCTCCGAATTGAATTTTTCGGCGACGAAGTTGACAGAATTTGCGAAATCGACACCGTTACGGGCGAAATACTCAATTTCCGCTCATATGTCGCAATTTTTCCTGCGTCGCACTATGCTACAACCGCGGAAAAAATGAAACGCGCCATTGTCACAATCGGCGACGAATTAAACGAGCGCGCGGCATATTTTAAGGAACACGACAAAATTCTTGAAATGCAAAGGCTTCTTCAGCGTACAAATTACGACCTTGAAATGATGCAGGAGGTCGGTTTTTGCCAGGGAATTGAAAACTATTCGCGCCATATCAGCGGACGTGCGCCCGGAACGCGCCCTTACACGCTTATGGACTATTTTCCCGACGATTTTCTGCTTGTTATAGACGAATCGCACGTCACCGTTCCTCAGGTGCGCGCGATGTATGCAGGCGACAGGGCGCGCAAAGACACGCTTGTTGAATACGGTTTTCGTCTGCCGTCGGCATATGACAACCGGCCTTTAAATTTTAAAGAATTTGAGGGTATGATAAATCAGGTGATTTTCGTATCGGCAACGCCGGCGGACTATGAAAAGGAACATTCCGAAAACATATGCGAACAAGTTATCCGCCCGACCGGACTTTTAGACCCCGAAGTTATCGTACGTCCGATAAGCGGTCAGATTGACGACCTTATAAGCGAAATTCACGAGGTTACGAAAAAAGGCCAACGCGTGCTTGTGACGACGTTAACCAAAAAAATGGCGGAAAGCCTCACCGATTATTTAAAAGATGCGGGAATTAAGGTAAGATACTTACATTCAGACATTGACACAATAGAAAGAATGGAAATCGTGCGCGATTTGCGCCTCGGCGTGTTTGACGTGCTTGTGGGAATTAACCTTCTCCGTGAGGGCTTGGACATTCCCGAAACGGCGCTCGTTGCAATTCTCGACGCCGACAAAGAAGGATTTTTGCGAAGTGAAACCTCACTCGTTCAGACAATCGGCAGGGCGGCGCGAAACAGTGAAGGCAGAGTTATTATGTATGCCGACACAGTAACGCGTTCAATGAAAGCCGCAATCGACGAAACGAACAGACGCCGCGAAATTCAGGCAAAATACAACAAAGACCACAACATTACGCCGAAAAGCATTAAAAAGAATATTCGCGCCGTTATTCAGACTGTCACGCAGGAAAGCACGAAGAAAGCCGAAACGGAGCGCAAACCTGTTTCCAAAGAGGAAAAAATCACCGCACTCACCGCACTTATGCAGGCGGCGGCTAAAAATCTTGAATTTGAAAAAGCGGCAAAATACCGCGACGAAATAGAAAAACTCAAAAAGAAAGCTTTTTAAAATCAGCACTACAGAAGGTGAAAAAATGGCAAAAAATTCAATAATCATAAAGGGTGCGCGTCAGCACAACCTCAAAAATATAGACATAACCATTCCGCGCGACAAGTTTGTGGTGTTCACGGGACTTTCGGGAAGCGGAAAATCGTCGCTCGCGTTTGACACAATTTACGCCGAGGGACAAAGACGTTATATAGAGTCGCTGTCATCATATGCGCGCCAGTTTTTGGGTCAGATGGACAAGCCCGACGTTGACTATATTGAGGGTCTGTCGCCGGCGATTTCAATCGACCAGAAAACAACAAGCAAAAATCCGCGTTCGACTGTCGGCACGGTTACCGAAGTTTACGATTATCTCCGTCTTATTTACTCACGAATAGGAGTTCCGCACTGCCCGAAGTGCAAAAAAGTTATAAAACAGCAGACGGTTGACGAAATAATCGACAAAATTTTAAGCTTTGAAAACGGCACAAAACTGCAAATTCTTGCCCCTGTTGTAAGGGCTAAAAAAGGCGAACATCAGAAAGTTTTTGAAAGCGCAAAAAAGAGCGGATACGTCCGCGTCCGCGCAGACGGTGTGACGTACGATTTATACGAGGAAATCAAACTTGAAAAAACAAAGCGCCATTCCATTGAAATTGTCGTTGACAGAATTGCATTAAAAGACGGTATCAGCGCACGTCTTGCCGACTCGCTCGAAACTGCATTAAAGCTTGGAAACGGACTTGTTATCGTTGAGATAATCGGCGGTGAGGAAATGCTTTTCAGCCAAAACTACGCCTGCCCCGACTGCGGTATCAGCATTGAGGAAATGTCACCGCGTATGTTTTCGTTCAACTCCCCGTTCGGTGCGTGTCCGACTTGTTCGGGACTTGGAAATTTAACTGAATTTGACGAGGATTTGATTATTCCCGACAAATCGCTGTCGCTCCGCGAGGGTGCAATAAAGGCTATGGGCTGGAATGTCAAAGACCCCGGCACCATTGCACACGCACAGCTTTCGGGACTTGCAAAAAAATACGGTTTTTCGCTCGATACTCCGATAAACGAGCTTTCGGACGAGCATTATAACATTCTTATGTACGGCACAAACGGCGAGCCTATTTCATATTTTTACAAATACAACATTGAACAGCCGTTTGAGGGCGTTATGAAGTGCATTGAGCGCAGATATAAAGAAAGTTTTTCGTCGTATATGCGCGCGGAATACGAAAATTATATGAGCAGTATCACCTGCCCCGACTGTCACGGCGAAAGACTGAAAAAAGAGGTTTTGGCGGTTACGATAAACGGCAAAAGCATATCAGACGTCACAAAAATGTCAGTGCGCGACGCTAAAAAGTTTTTTGAAGAAATCGAACTTACCGACACCGAAAAACTCATTGCAAATCAGGTGTTGAAAGAAATAAACGCGCGTCTCGGATTTTTGGTAAATGTCGGACTCGGCTACCTCACGCTTGCGCGCTCGGCAGGCACTCTCTCGGGCGGTGAGGCGCAGAGAATACGCCTTGCAACACAGATAGGCTCGGGGCTTACGGGCGTTTTATATATACTCGACGAGCCGAGCATTGGACTTCATCAGCGCGACAACGACAAGCTTCTGGCAACGCTTAAAAATCTGCGCGACCTCGGCAACACGCTTATTGTTGTCGAACACGACGAGGACACAATGTTTGCCGCGGATTATATCGTAGACATCGGCCCCGGCGCAGGCGTTCACGGCGGTGAGGTTGTGGCACAGGGCACTGTTGATGAAATTATGAAATCAAAGCGCAGTGAAACGGGACTTTATCTTTCAGGCGCGAAAAAAATCGAAGTACCGAGCAAAAGGCGCGATGGAAACGGAAAATTTTTAACCGTTTACGGCGCGTCGCAAAACAATCTTAAAAATATCGACGTGACGTTTCCGCTCGGCAAATTTGTTGCTGTAACGGGTGTTTCGGGAAGCGGTAAATCGTCGCTTGTAAACGAAATTTTATACAAAAAACTTTCCGCCGTTTTGAACGGCTCAAAGAAAAAAGCGACGAATTTCAAAAAAATTGAGGGAATTGAAAATCTTGACAAGGTTATAAATATCGACCAGTCGCCAATCGGCAGGACACCGCGTTCAAACCCTGCTACCTACACGGGCGTTTTTACTGATATTCGTGACCTTTTCGCAAGCACAAACGAGGCGAAAATCCGCGGTTACAAGTCGGGACGCTTCAGCTTTAACATAAGCGGAGGACGCTGTGAGGCTTGCTCGGGCGACGGCATACTTAAAATTGAAATGAACTTTCTGCCAGACGTTTACGTTCCGTGCGAGGTGTGCAAGGGCAAACGCTACAACCGTGAAACGCTTGAAGTTAAATACAAAGACAAAAACATCTACGAGGTTTTGGAAATGACGGTTGAGGAGGGGTTGGAATTTTTCAAAAATCTCCCAAAAATCAAGCGAAAACTGCAAACGCTCTATGACGTAGGCTTGGGATATATCAAAATCGGTCAGCCGTCCACCACCCTTTCGGGCGGTGAGGCGCAGAGGGTTAAGCTTGCAACCGAATTAAGCAGACGAAGCACCGGTAAAACTATTTATATACTCGACGAACCGACAACAGGACTTCACACTGCGGACGTTCACAGGCTTATAGACGTTTTGAACACGCTCGTTGACACGGGCAACACGGTTGTTGTCATTGAGCATAATCTTGACATCATCAAAACCGCCGACCATATTATCGACCTCGGACCCGAGGGCGGAGATATGGGCGGAACAATCGTTTGCACGGGAACTCCCGAAGAAGTTGCAAAATGCGAAAAATCGTTTACGGGAAAATATTTGAAGAAATATCTTAAAAAATAATATAAAAATGCCCTAAAAGCCACTTCTCGATAAGACAGTATTGCCTTAAAAATATATTTTTCGCGTCTTTCTGCGTTAAAAAAGCTCGCAATCCGTCAGGATTACTCGCTTTTTTGCCTTGAAATTCATCAAAAAATCTTATTTTTAAGGTGCAGAGCAGTTTTGAATATCGGATTTTACAATTCAGACAAAAAATAAAACCTGCCATTATGCTGACGCATATGGCAGGTTTTTGACACAGTATGAATTTAAAATACGGCTTCAAAACCAATGCTTTCTTATTGAGGAGCGGCTAATTCCGGTGCATTTTTTATATGCGAATTTATTTTGTTGTAATTGCAACCGTGTTTTCTTCGCCAATCCAGTTAACATTGCAGTTGAGCGCCTCCGACACTGCGCGCACGGGGACAAGTGTTCTTTCATTGTATAACATCGCAGGCACGTCAAGTGTTTTCGCCTCGCCATCAATGCGCATAACGTCACCGCCGATTGCGAGCGAAATTTCTCTTTCGCCTTTCACCGCCGTAACCGCCTGTGCAGACTCATTCCAGTCAACACTTGCGCCCAGCTTTTCAAAAATAGCACGCATAGGAACAAGCGTTCTGTCGGTTACGATAATCGGCGCTTGGTCGGTTTCAAGCGTTTCCCCGTCAATCACAACCTTAATTTCAGGTTCGAAATCAGCACCGAAACGTATTTTTGTGCCGTGCTTATAAAAAACGTATTCCTTTATTAAATCCTCCGTCCAAATTTTCAAAGTGTGCTGACCGTCAGAAACGGAGTGAATATCAATATTTGAAAAACTGAATTTATAAGGAATTTTGTCAGACGAATGCTTCCACTCGCCGTCAATCGCGTAATTCACCGCAATATCAGGCTTATTCGGAACGTGTGCAAGCGTGTAAAGCGTACTGTTTACGGCAACATCTATAATTTCACCGCTGTTTGCCGGGATAAGCGCAAAATCGGACTGCGCGTTAACACCCGTTTTGTAAAGTCCGCTTGTTTTAACCTCGGCAAAAATATCAGACGCATACTGATAATCGTTAATGTCGTATCTTTCCGCCTCGTTCGCGCGGTGATTGTTGAAATAGTTAATCATCTTAATCTGCGGATATTTCATAACCAAATTCCAGAGCATATCCCTCATTCTCGGGGCGCCCCAAGCTTCAAGGTCGGTATCGTGATTTGTATTTGTCGGCACTCCGCCCTCGCTTATCATAACGGGCTTATTTATTCCGTTTTTCGCCATAAAATCCATAATCGGTTTTATTCTGTTTGTTGCCCACGCATAGTCGCCCGTCATAAAATAAACGCTGTCTTTGTACGATGTATCGGTTTTTCCCTGGAAATATTTTATCATATACATACTTACGCCAATCCAGTCGACATATTCATCGCCGGGATAGAAAAACTCAAACGGACGGTCGAGCGCACCGAGGTCGTTGGGTGACCACACAACCGCAAAGTTGTCGTATTCGTGCACCATATTTGCAACATTTCGGAAAATCTCAATGTACCGTTCGGGATCGTCGCCGAGCGAGGAAACGTTCATCTCGTTTGCAAAACGTATAAACATAGGCTTGTTGTAACTTGCAAGCGTGTTTAACACCGAACGGATTGTGTCATAGTTAACCTCGTCAAGACTGTTTATTGTCCAACCGACCATAACCGCCGAGTCGTTGGCTTTGATAATCTCATTCGCCGGATAGTAAAAATCGGGCTGATTCATAGCGTCAATGTATGTGAGATAACTTCCGAGCGGCCAAAAATTTCCACTTGTTTCGGCAATCATACCGAGATATGCGCCGTCTTTAGGCTCTAACCGCGCGCCGAAATACGGCAAATTTGAAACATCACCCTGAATGTAAAGTTCAAAATCCGTTTCGTTTACCATTCGTTCTTTTTCCGCCAAAAGCGCACCCCAGTCAACGCTCGGAAACGCGAACGCAAACGCACCTGTACAGGTTAAAATAATTGACAAACATATTAAAAGTGAAATTAGTTTTTTCATTACAATCCACAATCTCCTTTGTTACATAGCTTTTTCTCGGTTCAAAAGACCTTCAATAATGCTTGCCGCGTCCTCGACAAACTTTAAACACGGTCGCTTTTTGTAAAACTCGTTATCCCTTTTTGTCGGGTTTGCCGACATATCGGTTTTAATATTTTTCAAAAGCTCACGGCAAATAATTGTACCGTTTTGCTCCTTAAAATCGGACGCAAGTTTTTGCACAAGCGCATAGTGCGCTGCCTTTTTCTTATCGTCTTTCGAGTCGTCGTAACCGTAAATAATGCCGGCAATCATAAACATAGCCGAGCACGCACCGCAAACCTCTCTCATTCTGCCCATACCTCCGCCGAACGACGACGAAAGCTTCATCGCGGTGTTAAAATCCATACCGATTTCGTCGCAGAACGCGCCCAAAACCGCCTGTGAACAGTTGTAGCCGTCCAAAAATAATTCTCTTGCCTTTTTTACGTGATCTGTCATTTTATTATCCTCCAATCAAAACAGTGCGTCCGCAAAATCCTGTGCGTTAAACTTCTGCAAATCGTCAACACCCTCGCCGACACCGATAAATTTAACGCCGATTTTCTGTTCGTGACCGATTGCTATAACAATTCCGCCTTTCGCTGTTCCGTCAAGTTTTGTTAAAACAATACCCGTGATGTCTGCAGCCTCGCCGAACAGTTTCGCCTGTGAAAGCGCATTTTGTCCCGTCGTAGCGTCCAGCACCAAAAGCACTTCCTTGGACGAATTCGGAAGTTCTCGTTCAATAATTTTGTATATTTTTTTTAGCTCGTCCATAAGATTTTTCTTGTTGTGAAGTCTGCCGGCGGTATCGAAAATCAAAACGTCCGCACCGCGCGCCTTTGCCGCACTGATTGAATCGAACATAACCGCGCCGGGGTCTGCGCCCTCTTGGTGTTTGATGATGTCAACCCCCACTCTTTCCGCCCAAACCTGTAGCTGGTCAACCGCCGCCGCACGGAAAGTATCGCCCGCGCCGAGAATAACTTTTTTACCCTCCGATTTGAAAAGACTTGCCATTTTGCCGATTGAAGTGGTTTTTCCGACGCCGTTAACGCCGATAACCATAACCACCGCCGGCGAACCCGAAAGTTTTACTTCGTTATCGTTTTCGCTCAAAATGTCCGCGATAATTTCTTTAATCGCACCTCGCACCTCGTCCGCCTCAGTAAGGTGATTTTCCTTAACTTTTTTCTTTAATTCGTCAATAATATACATCGACGTTTCGACGCCGGCATCAGCCATAATAAGCGCCTCTTCAAGTTCGTCGTACAAATCGTCGTCAATTTTTTTGAAAACTTTCAGCACACTGTCGAGCTTGTCGCCGAAAGAAGTTTTTGTCTTTTCCAAGCCTTTTTTCAGCTTTTCTTTAAAAATGTTAAACATCATTTTCCTCCAAATCGTCAAAATTGAGTTTTAATAGCTTTGATACGCCCTTTTCCTGCATTGTTACTCCGTATAAAATGTCGGCGGTTTCCATTGTTCCGCGTCTGTGCGTAACAATCAAAAACTGCGTATCGGATGTGAATTTTTTTGCATAATTTGCAAATTTATAAACGTTTGCCTCGTCGAGTGCCGCCTCAACCTCGTCCAAAAGACAAAACGGCGTCGGTGCAGTTTTAAGCACCGCAAAAAGCAGAGCAATAGCCGAAAATGCGCGTTCACCGCCCGATAAAAGCGTTAAATTCTGAAGCTTTTTACCCGGGGGCTGGACCTCGATTTCAATACCGCTGGTTAAAACGTCGCACTCGTCGGCAAGATAAATTTTTGCGATACCTCCGCCGAAAAGCTCGGCGAAAACTTTCTTAAATTCCTCACCGATGGCACAAAACGCCGAGGTGAATTTTTCTTTCATAATCCCCTGCATATTGTCGATAATATCGGTAAGATTTTTCTTCGCGTCGTTTAAGTCATTTTCCTGATTTGTCAAAAATTCATATCTTTCCGACACGGCTTTGTATTCCTCAATCGCGTCGATATTTATGTTCCCGAGTTCCTTAATCTGCTTTTTAATCGACGCCGCCTCACGCTGAGCCTCAGAAAAACTTTCAAGCTCTTTTTTGTAGCTTTGTGCGTCGGAATATGTAATTTCGTAGTCGTCCCAAAGCTTGTTTATAACGCTTTCAATGTCGCTTTCCGCCTTTGAAACCTTGTTTTCGCACCGTGCAGCCTCCTGTGCGAGCACCAAAACAACCTCCTGGTTTTCTTTGGACGATTGATTTGCGTTTCTAATGTCGGCAAGAATTTTTTCCGACTCGCCTTTAATAATTTCGAGTTTTTTTGCGAATTCATCAAAAATTTCACGCGTACCGCTTACCGATTTTTCAATTTCGGAAATTTCGTTGTTTAAGTCGGCGTTTTTCTGTGCGTGAGATGCCGAAATTTCATTATTTTCCGCAATTTTCGTCTCATATTCACTGCGCCGTGCGCCGTATTCGCCGATATTTGCGTTGATAAATTCCAAATCCTTGATTTTTCCGTTTTGTTTAAGTCTTTTAACCGAAAGGTCGTTTTTCACATTCTCGCATTTTTCTTTGAGCGCGGAAAGCTTGTCCTCGTCCGCGGTGATATTAGCGCGGATTTGAGTAATTTTTTCGTCGTTTGCCGATATTTTCAACGCAAACTCGGCTTTGTTTTTATCGAGCGCGGAAAGCTGTTCGTTAATATCTCCGCTCTCACCGCCCAAAAGACGAATTTTTTCGTTGAGATTTTTTATGTTTTCGTCAAGATGCGATTTTTCCGCATTAAGGCGTACAATGTTGTGCTCGAAGCTTGCACTTTTGGTGTCAAATTCTTCTTTTTTGACGGCAATTTCGCGTATTTTCTGCTCGTTTTTTGCAATCGCGCTGTCGTTTTTGTCAATCTTTTTCGCCAGTGCGTCGGTTTCGGTTTTAAGCTGTTCAATATTCTTCGCACGGCTGATAAGTCCCAAACGGCTGTCCGCACTTCCGCCCGTGATTGAACCGCCCGCGTTCAAAACCTGACCGTCGAGTGTAACAACCTTGAATTTATAGCCGTATTTTTTTGAAATTGCAATTCCCGAGTCAATGTTGTCGGCAAAAACAGTTCTGCCGAGAAGATACGTAAAAATTCCGCGGTATTTTTCGTCGTATTCTATAAGCTCCGATGCAATGCCGATGTAACCGTTTTCATTTTTCGGCGCATTTTTCATAATCTCGCCTTTAACCGACGTAAGAGGCAGGAACGTCGCGCGTCCGCCGTGCGATTTTTTAAGCATTTCAACGCATTTTTTTGCGGTTTCTTCGTTATCGGTAACAATATTTTGCATAGCGCGCCCAAGCGCAGTTTCAAGCGCTACAACGTATTTTTCGTCAACGGTGAGAAGCTTTGAAACGACACCGCAAATGCCGTTTTGCTTTGAATTTATAATTTCCTTAACACCCTTTGAATATCCCTCGAGCGACTTTTCCAAATCCTCCAGCGCACGGCGCTTTGAATTTTTTGCGTTATATTCGGACGTAACGGCGTTTTGCTCCGTTTTGAGCGCGTTGTTTTCACCCGTAATTTTAAAATATTCTTTTTTCAGTCCGTCAAGTCCGTTTTTACACTCGGCGCGTGCCTTTTCGTTTTCCGCAAGCTCCGAAACGCACTTTTCAAGCTGGTCTGCACACATTTTAAGTGCGTCGTTATTCGCTGAAATTTCGTTCTTTATATTCTCTTTTCTGTCGGCAAAATTTCGCTGCAGTGCATCAAGACCGTCGCTGTTTGCAGAAAGATTTGTATTTTCGTTTAAAAGTTCGATAATATCCGCTTTTTGACTCTCGATATTCGCCAAACTCTCGCCGAGCGACGAATTAAGCGTTTCATCATCTTTTGTGAGCGCGTCAATTTCCGCAGTGAGTTTTTCTATTTCCGCATTTGCATTTTCAAGCTCAAGTTTTTTCTGTGAATTTTCATCGTCCAGATTTTTAATTTTTTCACAAAGCGCGTCATTTTCATTCTTCAATCGGTTTATATTCTCGTTATTATGCGCAATTTCGCTTTTTAAAAGCTCAATTTTATTTAAAAACCCGCCCTCGCTCTTTTCAAGTTCATATTTTTGCTCGTTGATTTTTGAAATTTCCTCGTTTTTGCTCTGCGAAAGGGCAGTGAAACGCTCGATTTCGCCATCAATTTCACTCTGTTTTTTACGCGAGTCCTCAAGCTGTGACACCGCAATTTTAAGGTCGTTTTCGCATTTTTTTGCATTTTCGCGGAACTTTTCAATGTTTACAATGGCAATATTTATCTCCAAAACTTTCAAAACCTCGCGCAGGTCAAGAAATTTTTTAGCCTTTTCGCTCTGATTTTTAAGAGGGCCGACCTGTGACGCAAGCTCGGAAACAATATCTTTAATTCGCAAAAGGTTTTCTTCGGTTTGCGCAAGTTTTTTCTCCGCCTCATTTTTGCGGTATTTATACTTGCTTATGCCGGCTGCCTCCTCAAAAATATGACGTCTGTCCTCGGATTTTGACGAAAGAATTTCGTCGATTTTGCCCTGCCCTACAACCGAATAACCCTCTCTGCCGATACCGGTGTCCATAAAAAGCTCGTAAATATCCTTAAGACGGCACGGCGATTTGTTTATGAAATATTCACCCTCACCGCTGCGGTGAACGCGCCTTGTGACGGTAACGGTGTCAAAATCTATTTTAAGCTTTCTGTCGCTGTTGTCCAAAATAATCGAAACCTCGGCAAATCCGAGCGGTTTGCGGTTTTGCGTACCCGAAAAGATAACGTCCTCCATCTTGCTGCCGCGCAGGCTTTTGGCGCTCTGTTCGCCCATAACCCAGCGGATAGCGTCGGAAACATTGCTTTTTCCGCTGCCGTTCGGCCCGACAATGGCTGTAATACCCTTGCCGAATTCCAATTCAATTTTATCCGCAAAGGATTTAAACCCCTGCATACAAATCCCTTTTAAATACACTCAACACACACCTTTTATGTAAATCAACAATAAAATTTTTATAAATGTTAAACTATACGCATAATACGGTAATTATACCACACAACGTAATTTTTTTCAACTTTATTTTGTAAAAAAAATACCTCTTGCAAATCCGGGCAAGAGGCAAAAAAGATGGAGTGGAATTTGATTATGATAAACAAATTTCCAATGTATAAAAAATATACAAATATATTGTAGCATACACTGTGCAAAAATTCTACATCAATTTGCATTTTAGTTAATATTGCACAAAATATTGCTTGAAATTTATGTAATATTTCGTATTACCTGTTATGCAATTCCACCATATCAAGTATTCCGGTTAGTTTTGCAATGGTTATTCCGAAATTTGTGATGGGAATATTTTTTTCTTTGCACATTGCAATTCTGCTCAAAATGTGACTTCTGTTGAACATACAGCCGCCGCAATGGATAACAAGGTCATATTTTTTATCAAGATTAAAATTAACGCCCGAGCAAAAGTCAATTTCGAGTGACTCGCCCGCTTTTTTTCGGAGCATTTTGGGAATTTTCACCTTGGCAATATCGCCGTCAAGCGTCGTGTGTGAGCAGGCCTCCGCAATAAGAACGCGCGAATTTTCGTTAAGCTTGTCAATCGCCGACGCGCCTTTTTTAAATTCCTCAATATCGCCTTTATAATTTGCAAAAAGTATGGAAAACGAGGTTAAAACGCTCTCTTTCGGCGCTAAATCGTAAACTTGTTTAAATGCCTGCGAGTCGCAGATTATCAGATTCGGCGCTTTTTTTAACGCGTCCAGCGCCGATTGCATTTTCTCGGCGGTAACAACGGTTACAACAGCTTTTTTGTCCAAAAGCTCGCGGATTGTCTGCACCTGCGGAAGAATCAGCCTTCCTTTGGGCGCCTCAATATCCTGCGGTGCAACAAGCAAAACGCTGTCGCCCTCGTTTACGAGATTTCCCGTGATTGTTATTTCATCAAAATCTTTCGGCGAAATCTTAATTATTTTTTCAAACAAAAGCGGAAGATTTTCACGTTTCTGCGCGCTTATTTTTACAAAATCAACATCTTTTTCTTTGAGCATACTCTCAATTTTTGCAGTATCGGCGCATAAATCCGACTTATTTATAACACAAAGGCAGTTCACCTTTTTAGCCTTGATTTCGTCAAACCATTCCGAATAAGACGCAAAATCGGTTTCGTCCGCGCTTATCACAACAAGCGCAATATCAGCTTTTGCAAGCACCTTTTTCGTCTTTTCAATGCGCAGTTTTCCAAGCTCGCCCACATCGTCAAAACCCGCGGTGTCGATGAGCGTGCAGGGACCTATAGGAAAAATTTCAAGCGCCTTATGAACGGGATCGGTCGTCGTGCCCAAAACATCGCTTACGATTGAAATTTCCTGATTTGCAAGTGCATTTATAAGCGACGATTTTCCGCTGTTTCGCTTTCCGAAAAAAGCGATTTGTATTCTGTTTGCACTCGGCGTTGAGTTTAAATCTGCCATAAAAATCACCTCTTAAATTAAAAAATCCTCACCGTGATTTGCGGCAAGGATAAAATTATACCGTTTGATATTTGTTATCCGTTCGCCTCAAAGTCAGAATTTATCTTTCCTTTCGGGGAATTTACATATTATAATATTTGTAGTTCGACTTTATGCGTTCTTTCTTTTTCTTCTCGGCTATCCGCTTTTTGTTGCGCCTGTTTATATAGAAAAGCAAAATTATAAAAAGCACAATAAAAATAATTATCAGATAAATCAAAATCATAAAGATAAGCTTTATAAAACGCAGAACCGCAGCACCGAAACCTCCGCTGTTTTCCGCAACAACGCCGACTTTCTGGGTTACGTCATTCTCGCTGCCTTTGAGCGTCAGAAAAATTTCACCGTTCACAACGTCAACGCTCTGCGTCAGCGCCTCACGCTTAACATCGGTCGGCAAAATTATCACAAAATCATTTTTAATGTCGGCATACTCGCTTTTTTTAAGCTTAACCATACCTTTTAAATCGTCTTTGCTTATAACAAACCTGTAAAAACTTCCGAAACCATAATCAAGCAAAGTTTTTACGTCATTGTACTGTTTAAATTTGTTGTCGTGCCCGAGCGTCACAACAACAAGGCAACGGTCGTCTTTTTTCGCCGCGGTAACAAGCGTTGAACGCGCCGCATTTGTAAAGCCCGTTTTGCCGAAAATAACACCCTGATAATACTGCGCAGTGTCTTTGTCCATCATTCTGTGACCTGTGGACATTTCCAAGTCCTCGGCACGGACGTTGTTTTTGTGAAGTGTATATTTTACCTCGGAGGCAACGCTCATAAGCTTTTCGTTCTGCACCGCCGCCTTGGTAATAAGCATCATATCGTATGCGGTTGTGTAATGATTGTCGTCGGTAAGTCCCGTCGGATTTGTAAAATGCGTATTTGCCGCGCCGAGCTCTTTCGCACGCGCGTTCATAAGCTCAACAAATTTGTCAACCGAACCGCTTACTCTGCATGCCAAAAGCACCGCCGCGTCGTTTGCCGAACGCAAATATGCCGCCATAAACAAATCTTTGACGGTGACTTCTTCGCCCTGTCTGAAATCCGCGATAATCGCATCGGACGGCATACCGAGCAGACAAGTGTTGTCTACCGTTAACTTATCGTCAAAATTGCAGTTTTCCGCAGCGAGCAAAAGCGTCATAACCTTTGTTATGCTCGCCGGGTGCATCTTTTTGTTCGCCTCTTTTTCAAACAAAACCGAATTTTGATCGACGTCAAACAAAATCGCAGAATCGGACTCCACGCTGATGTCGGGAGCGCAAAGAGCCTGCGGAAAGAGCGAAAAAACTATTAAAAATATAAAAAGGAAAGATAAAATCCTTTTTTTCATCGAACGTCCTCCGTAAATATGTATTAAAACCAATGCTATAATACCACATTTTTCGCGTCATTACAAGAAAAAATTTTATTTTGTAATATTGTTTTAAAACTTTTTACAAATTTTATGCTTGCGCACACAAGGAAATAATGTTATACTTTCACATAGGAGTGATTTTTTTGAGTTTTGAACTTTCAATTTTAGACTTTATTCAGGCACATTTCAAATGCGGATTTTTTGATATTGTTATGCCGAAAATTTCCGCGCTCGGCAACGGCGGTATTGTGTGGATAATTTTCACACTTGTGCTTCTTATGATGAAAAAACCGCGCAAATACGGCTTATATATGGCAGTATCGCTGATAATTATGCTCGTTGTATGCAACATAACATTAAAACCGCTGATTGCGCGGACGCGTCCGTTTACACATAATCCGCTGATAAAGCTTTTAATCGACGCACCGACCGATTATTCGTTCCCGTCAGGGCATACAATGGCGTCGTTTTCCGCGTCAACCGCATATTTGATGTGTTACATAAGACGAAAAAACACAGCGGAAAAGTGTATATTCGACAGTAAAATAATAGTTTCTGCAATGTTTGTACTTTCAGTTTTAATTGCATTTTCACGGCTTTATCTTTACGTGCACTACCCCACCGACGTGCTGTTTGCACTCATTCTCGGCGTTATCGACGGAATTGTGTCGGCAAAAATTATTGAAAAATTTTCACACGGTAAAAATATAAAAAACGAATAAGCGAAATTGTATTAAAAAACGGGACGTTAAAACGTCCCGTTTAATTTTTTTAGTTATTTTTGTTTTTCTCGTTCATAAGCGCCCTAACTTTAAGAGGCAAACCGAACAGATTGATAAATCCTTCAGCGTCCTTGTGGCTGTAAAGCTCGTGGCTGTCGCCGAACGACGCAATATCCTCATTATAAAGCGAATATTTCGATTTTGCACCGGCAGGAGAAATGTGACCTTTGTAAAGTTTAAGCTTAACTTCACCGGTAACTGTCTGCTGTGTTGAATCAACAAATGCAGAAAGCGCCTCACGGAGCGGTGTGAACCATTTTCCGTCATAAACAAGCTCTGCAAATTTGATAGCCGCCTGACGTTTAAACGCCTGTGTATCCCTGTCAAGGCAGAGATATTCAAGCTCGTCGTGCGCCGCATAGAGGATCGTTCCGCCCGGAGTTTCATATACACCGCGCGATTTCATACCTACAAGCCTGTCCTCAACAATGTCTGCAATGCCTATGCCGTATTCACCGCCGATTTTGTTAAGTTCTTCAACGAGTGCGAGCGGAGAATAGTTTTTGCCGTCGATTGAAACGGGTTCACCTTTTTCAAATCCGACAGTGATGTATTTGGGTGTGTCGGGAGCTTTCTCGGGCGGAGTTGTAAGCTTCAACAAATTGTCAAGCTGGGGCTCGTTCCAAGGATCTTCCAAATCCATACCCTCGTGGCTGATATGCCAAACGTTGCGGTCGCGCGAATACAAATCTTTCTTTGTAACGGGGATTTCTATGCCGTTTTTCTCTGCATAGTCAACCGCGTCCTCCCTCGATTTGATGTCCCAAACCCTCCAGGGTGCGATAATTTTAAGCTCGGGAGCAAGTGCTTTAATGGTAAGTTCAAACCTAACCTGGTCGTTTCCTTTGCCCGTTGCGCCGTGGCAGATTGCAACCGCGCCCTCTTTTTTCGCAATTTCAACAAGCTTTTTCGCGATAATCGGACGTGCGTGCGATGTGCCGAGGAGATATTTGCCCTCGTAAACCGCGCCTGCTTTGAGTGTTGGGAAAATGTAATCTTTAACATATTCCTCTTTTAAATCTGCAATATATAATTTTGATGCGCCTGCTTTTTTTGCTCTTTCTTCAAGACCTTCGGTTTCTTTGCCCTGTCCGACGTCGCCGCAAACCGCAATAACTTCGTAGTCATAGTTTTCAATTAACCAGTGGATTATAATCGATGTGTCAAGTCCGCCGGAGTACGCTAATACAACTTTTTCTTTTGCCATCTTGATTTTCCTCCAATTTATGTTAAAATATAAGTATATTATACATTAAATTTTCGGTATTTCAATAGCAAATCCGCAAAATCGTGTATATTATACAATTTTTTATAAAAAGAAAGGTGCATAATAGGCATAAATATACATTTTATACATATGTATACCGCATAATATGCAAAATATTAAAATGATTATTCTTGGAATTGACCCGGGTATTGCAATTGTGGGCTATGGTGTGATAGAATATAGAGGTAACAAATTTAAGGTTATCGACTACGGTGCAATCACCACGCCCGCGGGAATGAAATTAAAAGACAGATTAAAAATCATATACGACGGCGTTATTGAAATTATAAGAAAGCACAAACCCGACTGCATAGCCATTGAGGAACTTTTTTACAACAACAACGCAAAAACCGTCATAAACGTTGCGCAAGGGCGCGCTATGCCCTATCTTGCCGCGGCGAATACAAATCTTGAAATTTACGAATATACACCGCTTCAGGTTAAACAGGCGGTTGTCGGATACGGCAGGGCCGAGAAAAAACAGGTTCAGCAAATGACAAAAATGCTTTTAAATCTTGAAAAAGTGCCCAAACCCGACGACACCGCAGACGCGCTTGCAATCGCGGTATGCCACGCTCATTCATTCAGAATGAACGCAAAATTGGATTTTTAAGGGGATTTTTATGTTTAGCTATTTAAAAGGATATTTGACGCAGAAAGGACAGAATTTTGCCGTTATCGAGGTTTCGGGAATTGGATTTAAGGTTTACACCTCGGCAACGACTTTGCAGAGCATTTCAGCGAGCGAAGAAAATTCACCCGTCACATTTTATACATATCTATACATTAAAGAAGGAATTATGGACTTGTACGGCTTCTCGTCGCAGGAGGAGCTAAATATGTTCGAGCTTCTCATATCGGTTTCGGGAGTGGGAGCAAAAGGCGCAATAGCCATTTTGTCGTCGCTCACGCCGTCAAAACTAGCGGTAAGCCTTGTTACAAATGACGTTGCGTCAATTAAAAAGGCATCGGGAATAGGACCAAAAACCGCACAGAGGATTATTCTCGAATTAAAAGACAAAATCAAAAACGAGGAGCTCATTGCATCACCGCAGGAAAAATCCGCGGAGGAGGCTGAATTTATTGCAAACGATGCACGCAGCGAGGCAGTCAGCGCGCTTATGGTTTTGGGATATTCAAAATTTGAGGCGGAACGCGCGGTCGCAAAAGCGTCACCCGACCTTACCGACACCGAAGAAATTATAAAATCTGCATTAAAAGCGTTAATATAGCAATGAAAGGAAAATAAAATGGATTTTAACGAAAGAATTGTCACATCCGATTTTATTGACGAAGATGTTGACTTGGAAACAAGTTTAAGACCGAAACATCTCGAAGAATACGTCGGTCAAGACAAAATTAAAGAAAATTTGTCGGTTTACATACAGGCGGCAAAAAGCCGAAACGAGGCGCTCGACCACGTTCTTTTGTACGGTCCGCCGGGACTCGGAAAAACCACGCTTTCAAACATTATCGCAAATGAAATGGGCGTAAATATCAGGATTACCAGCGGTCCTGCGATTGAAAAGCCCGGCGATTTGGCAGGTATTCTTACAAACCTTGCCGAACACGACGTTTTGTTTATCGACGAAATCCACCGTTTGAGCGCGAGTGTTGAAGAAATTCTCTATCCCGCAATGGAGGACTTTTCGCTTGATATTATCATCGGAAAAGGTCCGAGCGCACGCTCAATAAGGCTTGATTTGCCGAAATTTACGCTTATCGGCGCAACGACAAAGGCAGGCAGAATTACCTCGCCTCTGCGCGACCGTTTCGGTGTTCTTGCGCGTCTTGAACTATACACAAACGAACAGCTTAAAGAAATCGTTGAGCGCAGTGCCAAAATTCTCGGCGTTGAAATCGACACCGACGGCGCATTTGAAATTGCCTCGCGTTCGCGCGGTACACCGCGAATTGCAAACCGTCTTTTAAAACGCGTGCGCGATTTCGGTCAGGTTTACGGCGACGGCGTCGTTACAAAAAAAATCGCACAGCTTGCGCTTGAAAAAATCGAGGTTGACAAAATCGGACTCGACTCCACCGACGCAAATATGATTAAATCTATGATTAAAAATTTCGGAGGAGGACCTGTCGGGCTTGACACACTTGCCGCAACAATCGGCGAGGACGCAAACACCATTGAAGACGTTTACGAGCCGTACCTTCTTCAGCTCGGGTTTATAAACCGCACACCGCGGGGAAGAGTCGTTACAAAATCGGCATACGACCATTTCGGCATACCGTTTGACAAAGAATAGCAAAACGGACTGAATTTATATAGAATTCAGTCCGTTTCTTTTAGTTAAAACACTCTTTCATTGCAGAATTTAGGGTGAAATTCTTGGTGGAAAGATATTTTTCCGTCCGTTGTACGGCTCATTCATAATATTGTACGACGCAATGCACTCACGGCTTTTGTATCTCTCGGCAATTTTCATCCGCAAATCCTGCATAATCTTTTGTTAGGTTCAGCCTGTCATTTTTTCTTTCATACGCAATAAAATCTTCTTTTCAAGGCGCGACACCTGCACCTGCGAAATGCCTATCACACTTGCAATTTCACTCTGTGTTTTTCCCCTAAAGTAGCGAAGCATTATAATTTTTCTTTCTCTTTCGTCCAAGGCTTTGATTGCCTCGCCAAGTGAAATTTTGTCTAAAATTTCTTCCTCGGTGTCGATGTTGTTCGCGATTTTGTCAATAAGATAACCGCCCGATTTGTCACCATCGTTAAACTCTCTGTAAAGTGATTCGGGGGCAACGTTCGCCTCCAGCGCAACCGCCAAATCGCTCGGCAACTCCCCTATTCTTTCGGCGATTTCCGACAATTTCGCCTCGCGGTTTAATTCTTTTTCCAAAATTTCTTTTGTAATTTTTGCTTTCTGTGCAATTTCCTTTAAACGTCTGCTCACTTTGATAATTCCGTCGTCACGCAAAAAACGCTTGATTTCGCCCATAATAAGCGGAACGGCATAGGTTGAAAAACGCACGTCATAGCTTAAATCAAAGTTCTTTATCGCCTTTAATATGCCGATACACCCGATTTGAAAAATATCGTCTAAATCGTAACCGCGGTTGGAAAATTTGCGCGCAACGCTCCACACAAGTGCAATATTCCCGTTTAAAATTTCGTTTTCCGCCTCTTTGTCACCGTTTTTTGCGCGTTTGATAAGGTCTTTAATATCATTTGCCAATATTTTAACCCCCGATTCAAAGCGTCCTCAAACCAATGGTTTTTTCCATTGTCACCTTTGTGCCGACGTCAACAATGGAATTAACGCTGATATTATCCATAAAGGTTTCCATAACAGTAAATCCCATTCCCGAGCGTTCGCCGTCGGTGTTGGTTGTAAAAAGCGGCTGCATAGCCTCTTTCACATCCGCAATTCCGCAGCCGTTGTCAGTGACGGTGATTTTAACCTTGTCGTCCTTTATGTATATATCAATCATGATGTCGCCTTTTTTCTCGGCGTATCCGTGAACAATCGAGTTTGTCACCGCCTCCGATACCGCGGTTTTTATGTCGGCAAGCTCTTCAAGAGTCGGGTCAAGCTGTGACACAAATGCTGACACCGCCGCACGGACAAACGATTCGTTTTCCGACCTTGACATAACCGTAATTTTTGCACTGTTTTCCCTCATTTTTAACCCTCCTCAAGTGCGCTGAACGCGCCGTCAATGTCACTCTCGACGCTGATTATTTTTTTAATCCCGGCAATATTCAAAAGCCTGTCGAGCGACTTTGTATTTGACACTATAACCGTGCGTCCGCCCAGTGATTTTACAAGTTTGTACCTCCCTATCACAACGCCGATGCCCGAGCTGTCCATAAACGAAAGCGCCGAAAAATCGAATACCAGATTTGTAAGATTGGAAGACGTAATTTTTTTATCAATCCGTTCCTTCACACCGCCCGCAACGTGGTGGTCAAGCTCACCGATAAGCTTTACAATCAGCGTTTTGTCTTTTGCCTGAAAAATTATCTGCATAAAATTCCCCCCTTATGTGCACAAAAAAAGATGAAACCTTTTTAGTTTCATCTTTAATATTCTATAAAGCCTGTCCTATTCCTTTGATGAAAAACAACTAGTTTTGTCGAATGTATCAAAAGTTTTCGACAAATTTCCGCACGTTTCCGGCAAGGTAGAGCGAACCTGCGATAAGCACTGAAAAAACGCCGTTTTTCGAGCTTACGGCATACTCTATCGCATCAAAATTATCCTCAATAAATACGGTATCTTTTTTATACATTTTCGCCGTTTTATAAATTTCTTCAAAGCTTGTCTGGCGCACGCTCGGCACGCTTGTAATTATAAGTTCATCCGAAATTCTGCATATTTCTTCAAGCGATTTTTCATAATCTTTTTCGTTGAGCATACCAAAAACGGCAACAATTTTTTTACCGCGCAAAACGGATTTTGCAGTATCGCAAAGCTTTAAAACTCCGTCATAATTGTGCGCACCGTCGATTATAAAATCGGGCTTGTCCGCTCCTTTTTCAAAAATTTCAAATCTGCAAATCCATCGTGCATTTTCAAGTCCGCGCCTGATATTTTCCTCGCTTATGCCAAACTTGTCTTTTATACATTCCGCAATGTCAAGCGCCAAAACCGCATTGTAAATCTGGTGGACACCGCAGAGATTTATTTTTAAATTTTTGTAAATTCCATAGTCAAAAACGCTGACAATTCCGCTTTTGATTATATTTAATTTTTGGTGATTTACAAGATGTGAATTGGTATTTTTGACCGTTTCATGCACTACTTTTTCCGCGTCTTTATCAAGCATTTTATACACCGCAACACGCGAATTTTGCTTTATAATTCCGCACTTTTCGGCGGCGATTTTTTCGATTGTGTCACCGAGATATTTTGTGTGGTCAAAACTTATTGAGCAAACCGCGCACACAAGCGGATTTTTGACAACGTTGGTGCAGTCGAGCCGTCCGCCGAGTCCGACTTCAAGCACAACAACATCACACTTTTGATCGGCAAAATACAAAAATGCCGCGGCGGTGATTACCTCAAATTCAATGGGAAAATAATCGCCCTCCGACTTTAAAACGTCAACCGCACTGCGCACAGTGCCGACGCACCGCTCCAAATCTTCGTCCGAAATATTTTGATTGTTAATTTTTATACGTTCGTTGAAAACCTCGATAAACGGCGACGTGAAAAGTCCCGTCATACAGCCCGACTCAATCAAAATCTGCGACACAAAAGCCGACACCGAGCCTTTTCCGTTTGTGCCTGCAATATGCACAAATTTAAGCTTGTCCTGCGGATTTCCGAGCTTTTCAAGAAGCCTCGTTATGTTGTCAAGTCCCGATTTTTTGCCGAATTTGCTCAAGGAATGAATGTATTTTTCTGCGTTTGTCATTTTAACTCCAATTACAAAAGGACGGAAAATCCGTCCTTTGCAAGATTTTAATTTATTCTAAATTTTTAAGGCTTTCTTCAACCTTTGCGAGCATTTCTTTGTATTTTTCGCCCTTAGCCTTTTCTTCGTCAACAACCTTTTGAGGTGCTTTTGCCACAAATCCGGCATTGCCGAGTTTGCCCTCAACGCGCTTTATTTCGGACAAAAGATGTTCTTTTTCCTTTTTAAGACGTTCTTTTTCGGCGGAAATATCAACCAAATCGCCGAACGGAATAAATATTTTCGCGTTGTCAACAACGGTTGTAACCGCGTTTTCGGGTATGCCGTCCTCATTTTCCGCAACGACGGTTTCAAGGCTTGACGCGAGCTTTTCAAAGAACACTTCACAGCCTTTGAAAATTTCGGGCTTATCGGTAACGATAAATACTTTTGCTCTTCTCGACGGAACAACATTCATTTTGGTTCTTACGTTTCTTATGCTCTTTATAGCCTCCATAATGTTTTCCATCTGTTCTTCCTCTTTGTCGAACGAGAATTTCTCGCTCGCCTCGGGCCATTTAGAAATCATAATGCTTTCTTCGCCCGTGGGAAGATGCGTGAAAATTTCTTCTGTTATAAACGGCATAAATGGGTGCAAAAGTTTTAACGTGTTAACCAAAACATATGCAAGCACGCTCTGCGCGGTTTCGTAAGATTTGCCGTCTTTTTCGTAAAGACGCGGTTTTACAAGCTCAATATACCAGTCGCAGTAATCGTCCCAGATAAAGTCGTAAAGCTTTGCCGCGGCAACGCCGAGTTCAAACTTTTCGAGGTTTGCCGACACCGCTTTAACAAGCTTGTTATACTTGCTTAAAATCCATTTATCTTCAATTTTGAGGTCGTCAAGGCTCGGAAGTTCGATTTTGTCAATGCTCAAATTCATAAGCAAAAATCTCGACGCATTCCAGATTTTATTTGCAAAGTTTCTGTTTGCCTCAACTCTCGACTCGTAATAACGCATATCATTTCCGGGCGAATTTCCCGTTACGAGTGTAAATCGGAGCGCGTCCGCGCCGTACTGCTCGATAACCTTTAACGGGTCAATGCCGTTGCCGAGCGATTTTGACATCTTTCTGCCCTGACTGTCGCGGACAATACCGTGAATGAACACGTGTTCAAACGGCGCTTTTCCTGTGTGTTCGCACGCCGAGAAAATCATACGGGCAACCCAGAAGAAAATTATGTCGTAACCCGTAACAAGCACGCTTGTGGGATAGAAATAGTCCAAATCTTCGGTTTTTTCGGGCCAGCCGAGCGTTGAGAACGGCCAGAGCGCCGAGCTGAACCAGGTATCAAGAACGTCCTCGTCCTGCGTCATATGACCCCCGCATTTGGGGCATACGTCAACGTCGGTTTTCGATACAACCGTTTCACCGCATTTGTCGCAGTAGAATGCCGGTATTCTATGTCCCCACCAAAGCTGACGCGAAATGCACCAGTCGTGGATATTTTCCATCCAGTTAAGATATATTTTTGAAAAACTGTCGGGAACAAATTTAACTTCTTTGTCTTTTACGACTCTGATTGCCTCTTTTGCAAGGGGCGCCATTTTAACAAACCACTGTTTTGATGTTATCGGCTCAACGGTCGTCGAGCAGCGGTAGCACTGACCTACATTGTGCTTGTGTTCCTCAACTTTTACCAAAAGACCGAGTTTATCCAAATCGTCAACCATCGCTTTGCGCGCCTCGTAGCGGTCCATACCCTCGTATTTTCCGCCGTACGAATTTATGGTTGCGTCGTCGTTCAAAACCTTAATCTGTTCAAGATTGTGTCTTAAACCGACTTCAAAATCGTTCGGGTCGTGCGCAGGCGTAATTTTAACCGCGCCTGTACCGAAATCTTTGTCAACGTATTCGTCCGCGATAACGGGAATTTCACGGTTAACAAGCGGAAGAATAAGCATTTTTCCGACTAAATTTTTGTATCTTTCGTCATCGGGATGAACCGCAACGGCAGTATCGCCTAGGAGCGTTTCGGGACGTGTTGTCGCAATTATAACATACTCGTCGCTGTCCTTAACTGGATACTTGATGTGCCAGAAATGACCTTCCTGCTCGGTGTATTCAACCTCCGCGTCCGAAAGTGCGGTTGTGCAGTGCGGACACCAGTTTATAATTCTCGAACCCTGATAGATAAAACCTTTATTGTAAAGGTTTACAAAAACCTCGCGCACAGCTTTGGAACAACCCTCGTCCATAGTAAAGCGTTCTCTGTCCCAGTCGCACGACGAGCCGAGTTTTTTAAGCTGATTTATAATTCTCGAACCGTATAATTTTTTCCAGTCCCAAACTTTTTCAAGGAATTTTTCGCGTCCCAAATCGTAACGTGTAATTCCCTGCTCGTTTCTTAAAGTTTCCTCAACTTTAATCTGCGTGGCGATACCTGCATGGTCTGTTCCGGGAATCCAAAGCGCGGAATAACCCATCATACGTTTGTATCTTATCAAAATATCCTGAAGTGTTTCGTCAAGCGCGTGTCCCATATGTAGCTGACCTGTTACATTCGGGGGCGGAATAACGATAGTAAACGGTTTTTTATCGGGATCCGCTTTAGCGCTGAAATATTTTTTATCAACCCAGTTTGAGTATATTCTGTCCTCAACCTCCTGCGGATTGTATACCTTTGCGATTTCTTTCACTTTTAAAAATCCTCCCTAGCCGAAAGACAGTCTTTGCTGCCTATCCGATTTTAAATATTATTATTGCTCCGATAAGCACCAGAACAAAGCCTGCCAGTTTAACCATACCTGTATATTTTTTGTCTGTATCGTCCTTTTTTATAACATCTTCAACGATTTTTTTTGCACCGTACGAAATAACCGCTCCGATTACAAGAAGAACGAAAGCTAAAATTTTCATAGTCACACTCCCGTGTTTTTGTTTGAATTTGTATTTTGCGACACTTGATTTGCCTTAACCGTGACAAAACTTATGCAGTACGTTATAAACGCGCACGCCATTGAAATGACCACAACTACCGAGAAAATATCTATAAATTTTCCGAGGCACATTGCGTCCACCAACAGCAAAAACGTTAAAAACGCCGCAAGCTTGCCGAAAAAGTTTGACGGAATGATGATTTTTTCCTTTTTGTAAATAAAACTGCCCGAAAAAATCATAACAAGCTCTTTTACCAGCACAAAATACAAAAACCAACCGCTTAAATTTCCCGTTGCAACAAGGGTTGCAACGACGGTTATAACCATACATTTGTCCGCCGCGGGATCAAGCATTTTGCCGAGCGCCGTAATCATATTGAATTTTCGTGCTATAAATCCGTCCGCAACATCGAGAAGCATTGCAAAAACAAATATGCAAAGCGCCGTAAAATGTGCGTTTTCCATTCCCGAAAAATACACAATCGGGAAAACGGGAACAAGCAAAAATCTTATCGTTGTAAGAATATTAGGTATAGTCAAAAAATTCCCACCTTAAAATTTGTCAGATTGACATTTTCTTAACCAATTCAAGCATTTCAGGCTCGATATTTTTGGTCATTTCAAGTGCTTCGTTAATTTCTATATCAACAATTTTTCCGTTCTGCTGTGCAATTATGCGGTTAATCGTACCGTTTGCAAGAAGGTCGGCAGCATAACTTCCCATTTTTGTAGCGGTAACTCTGTCGATAAGCGTGGGGCTTCCTCCGCGCTGAACGTAACCGAGAACGGTTGCTCTCGTTTCAATTCCCGTTGCCTCTTCGATGTTTTTGCAAAGCTCAAATGTTTCGCCTACGCCCTCGGAAACAACGATAATGTAATGCGATTTGCCTCTGTTTCTGCCCTCTATAACGGTTTTCTTGATTTCGTCCAAATCGTAAGGAGCCTCGGGGATAATAACCGCCTCCGCACCGTTTGCAACCGCAAGGTTAACGGGGATATATCCTGCATTTCTGCCCATAACCTCAACAACCGAGCATCTTTCGTGGCTGGACGCAGTATCTCTGATTTTGTCAATCGCCTGCATAGCGGTATTAAGCGCCGTATCGTAACCGATTGTGTATTCGGTGCAGCCTATGTCGTTATCGATTGTTCCGGGAATGCCGATAGTGGGCAATCCCGCATTTGCAAGCGCTCTTGCACCTTTATACGAACCGTCGCCGCCGATAACCACAAGCGCGTCAATACCGAAAATTCTTGCAACTTCAACCGCTTTTTTTATGCCCTCTTCGGTTGCAAAGCTTTTGCTTCTCGCGGTCTGCAAAAATGTACCGCCCCTTTGAAGAATATCAGAAACGGAACGCGAATTAAGCTCCTCGATTTCGCCTCTCAAAAGACCGTGGTAACCGCGTCTTACACCCATAACTTTCATACCGTGGCACATTGCACCGCGTGCAACCGCTCTTATAGCCGCGTTCATACCGGGTGCGTCGCCGCCCGAAGTAAGTACGCCGATAGTTTTAATCTCTTTCATTGTCATCATTTCCTTTCAGCCTGCATATTAAACAGAAAATTTTTTAACGTGTGGTAATTTCGCCGTGTTTTGTATAAATTACGGCATTGCCTTTAACTTTCATAGCGGTTGTGGTTTCGGTAAACTGTGCAATGAAAACCTCGCCCTCCGAAAGCATTTCGGTGTGATGAAATTTCGTGTCGCGTCCGCTTGTAAGACCCGTAATGCTCACGCCGTCTTTGAGCGCTTTGACAACTACATAATCAAAATTATCCATTTTCGTAATTCTCCAATCTAAAAAATCACTATATTCTATAATTTTACAACATTTTCTAAAAAAAATCAACAGTTATTTTACTTTTACGTTATCTTTACCGAAAATTTTTTCCGCGTCACTTAAAAATGATGTGCAAATGTGCACATTTTGACCGTTTTTTGCACTGTAAACCATATTTTTTTCCTCCACAAAAACCGCAAGGTGCGAACTTCCGCGGTATTTCTCCGCAAGACTTTTAACTTTTGAAAGCTCGTTTTCGGTTTTTATGCGTATATACACCGTCTGCGCACCGGGAACGATGTAATTTTCGGCTTTGGTTACATTTTTCACTATAAGGTTTAAATTATCGTTGTAGTCAAACGAAACCTCGGCGTCGATAACCGCAATGTTTCCGACGTAAAATTCACTTTGAAAACGCTCCAGAATATTCGGAAAAACAACCGCCTCGCACGACGAAACAAAATCCTCAATTTCCGCCGTTGCCATAACCGTTCCTTTGGACGTTTTTTTGCGCGTGATTTTTGAAATCATAACGCCGACGCGCACGCTTTGCCCGTCTTTGTATCTTTCTTCGGTTATCTCCGAAATCGGCACACACCGCGCAGTTTCAAACTTTCTGCGGAATTTATCGAGAGGATGCCCCGAAAAATAAATTCCCGAAAGCTCCTTTTCAAACAAGAGCTTATCTGACAAAGAAAAATCGGCTTCGGGCGGAAAATTATCCGCGCAAACGCTTTGTTCCGCCGCCGTGTCAAACATTGTAAACTGCCCCAACGCCGTATTTCTGCCGGTTCTTACCGCACTTTCGATAATATCGGCGCTGTTTATCAAAATCTGCCGTCTGTTCGGATTTATGCTGTCAAACGCACCGCATTTTATAAGGCTTTCAACCGCTTTTTTGTTTAATGCCGTTCCCATAACGTTGCAAAAATCCGTAAACGACACAAACTTTTTCGTGCGCCGTTTTTCGATTTCCTCGGCAAAAACACCACCTACACCCTTTATCGACGAGAGCGAAAAACGCACATTATTTCCGCTCACGGTAAAGTCCGCACCGCTTTCGTTTATGTCGGGCGGAAGAATTTTTATTCCGTATTTTTTGTATTCTTCAATATATTCAGCCTGCTTTGCCGAAAAACAGTTTTTCAAAAGCGCAACAAGATAAACCGCACGGTAATAGTATTTTAAATATGCCGTCTGATATACGATTTTTGCATATGCCGCGGCGTGCGATTTATTGAACGCATACTTTGAAAACTCGGCAAGCTCGGCAAAAATCTCCTCCGAAAGTTTTTGAGAAATTCCGTTTGCAAGCGTCCCTTTTATTACAACATTTCCGTTTTCGTCTTTGAGTCCGTTAAGAAAAACATTCTTTTCCGCCTCAAGTGCCGCGTGATTTTTCTTTGCCATTGCACGGCGCACAAGGTCGGCGCGTCCGAGAGAATAGCCGGCAAGCGCGCGGAAAATCTGCATAGCCTGCTCCTGATACACAATAGAGCCGCAGGTCGGCTTTAAAATATCCTCCAAAAGCGGGTGCTTGTATGTGATTTTTCCGCTGTTTCGGTTTTTCAAAAACAGCGGAATTTGTATTTTTGCGGTCGCCGGACGGTAAAGCGAAAGTCCTGCTATAATGTCCTCAAAACACCGCGGTTTGAGGTCTTTCAAAAACGATGTCATACCGCGGCTTTCCACCTGAAAAACACCCGATGTGCCGCCGTTTGAAAGCATTTTGTAAATATTTTCATCCTCGTAGTCTATGTTTTCAATCGCAAAATCTTTGTCATATGTTTTTTGTATCATTTTCACCGCGTCGCTTATAACGGTAAGGTTGCGCAGTCCGAGAAAATCCATTTTTACAACGCCGATTTTCTCCAGAACTTTCATATGATACTGCGACATATACGCAATATCGCCGTAAATGAGCGGAACACAGTTGTAAAGCTTTTTATCGGTTACAATAAGCCCCGCCGCGTGCTTTGACACGTTTTTCGGCAAGCCCTCAATCTTTTTCGCCGTATCAATCAGACGGTGCGCACGGTTGTCGGAAAGATATATTTTTTTAAGCTCCGCACTCTCCTCCATTGCCGTGTCAATGGTCATACCGAGCGTGTGCGGAATAAGCTTTGCAATCTTGTCCACAAACGGAATGGGCAAATCGAGGACACGTCCGACGTCGCGTATCGAACCGCGCGCAAGCATTGTGTCGAACGCGGCAATCTGCGCAACATAATCACGTCCGTATTTTTGCACCATATACTCTATAACCTCGTCACGCCGTACATAGCAAAAATCAATATCAATATCGGGCATACTCACCCTTTCGGGATTTAAAAATCTTTCAAACAGAAGCCCGTATTTTATGGGGTCAATGTCGGTGATGTTCAAAAGATACGAAACAATGCTTCCTGCCGCCGAGCCTCTGCCGGGGCCTACCGAAATGCCGTGTTCTTTAGCGTATTTAACATAATCGCGCACAATGAGAAAATAGTCCGCAAAGCCCATAGAAATTATGGTGTCAAGCTCTTTTGCAAGACGGTTTTTAACCTCGTCCGTCACGTTTTTGTACCGAACGGGCAGCGCATCTTCGCAAAGTTTTGTAAGGTAGTCTTTTGCGGAAATATTGCCGGGGAGCGTAAGCTTGGGAAGATAAATTTTATCAAAGCTTATTTCAACATTGCATTTTTCTGCAATCTCGGCAGTGTTTTCAACCGCGAACGGATAATCTTCAAAAAGTTTTGCCATTTCGTCCTGCGTTTTAAAATAAAATTCGTCGTTTGAAAACCTCATTCGTTCGCCGTCGTCAATTTTTTTGCCCGTTTGTATGCACAAAAGCACATCGTGAAAATCAGCGTCCTCACGGTTTACATAATGCACGTCATTTGTTGCAGCAACTTTTATGTCAAACTTTTTTGAAAGGTCAATCACCATAGGGATAAGACGTTTTTCGTCCTCCAAGCCGTGATTTTGAATTTCAAGGTAAAAATCATCACCGTAGATTTTTTTGTAATGCAGTGCATACTCCTCGGCTTTTGCATAATCGCCCGACAAAAGCGCGGAGTTGACATTTCCGAAAAGGCACGCGGAAAGCGCGATTATTCCGTCGCTGTACTTCTCCAAAACCTCAAAATCCACCCTCGGCTTATAGTAATATCCTTCCGTAAAGCCCAAAGAGCAGATTTTCATAAGATTTATATAACCTGTATTGTTTTTTGCGAGCAAAACAAGGTGACCGTATTTGTTGTCAATACCGTAAACTTTTGATTTACGCGAATTCGGAGCGGTGTAAACTTCACAGCCGATAATGGGTTTTATTCCGTATTCTTTTGCTTTAAGATAAAAATCGACCGCACCGAACATAACGCCGTGGTCTGTAATGGCTACGGCGCTCATATTGTCGTCGGCGGCTTTTTTTATAACGGCATCGATTTTCGCCGCACCGTCGAGCAGACTGTATTGAGTATGAAGGTGCAGATGCGTGAACATATACTTTTTATCCGTCCTTTTCGTTCTTTAGTTTCTCCGCAATATCGCAAAGCTTTTTAAGCCTGTGGTTAACTCCCGAACGCGTTAAATTCGGCGTTACAAGCTTTCCCAGCTCGCTCAAACTTAAATCGGTATTTTCGAGCCTTAATTCGGCAATTTCTTTAAGCGCGGGCGAAAGCGACTCAAGCGCACCGCTCGCCTTTAAAAGTTCAATACACTTACGCTGTTTGAACGCCGCGTCGAGCGTCTTGTCCATATTAGCATTTTCGCAGTTTACAATGCGGTTTACGTTGTTGCGCATATCCTTTAAAATGCGTATATTATGAAATTCCATAAGATGCGAAACACTTCCGCAAATACCCAAAATATCGGCAATATCGTCGCTTTGTTTAAAATACAGAACATAGTTCGATTTTCGCATAATTCTCTTTGCGTTTAGATTTTCCGAACGCAGAAGCTTGTAAAAATCCTCGCTCAAAACACAGTGAGACGTCACAAATTCGAGATGATACCTTTTTTCAGGCGCGATAATTGTTCCGCACATCAAAAAAGCGCCTTTTATAAACGCTTTTCTGCAGCAGCTTTTTTTCATAAATTCGTCGCTTATTCGCACATTTATAAGCTTTTTTGAGCTGTTTTCCGCCAAAGAAAGCGCGCGCAGAATTTTTATTATTTCTTCTTCGCCTAAAACCGTCACATCATAAAATGTGCTTTTGTTTTTCACACCCTCGCGAATTTCACATTTAACGTCAAAAAGACGTTTTGCCGTACCCGAAATTATTTTTGCAAGCTCCTGGTTATCCGTGCCTATAATAAGTTTTCTGCCGTTTTCCGCACCTAAAATCCGTCCGCCGAACGCAAAACAAGCAAGAAAAAACGCTTTCTGACAGCAGTTTTTTGATATTTTTGCGCCCAGCGCCTCTTTTTTCACATCAGATGAAAACGACATTTAATCACTCCGTAAAAACTATATTTCATCAATATCTCCGCCGTTTGCTGTTTGATAAAACAAACACGCAAGCGTGTCGGCAAGAACGCTGTAATTGTGCCTTACAACGTTGTTTGCAACGTCAAGCAGATTTTTCTTTATCAGCTTGATATTGTTCTTGTAAAATTTATAATCGTCGGACAAAACCCTGAACGAATGTGTAAGACGGTACTTTGCCGTCAGAAAATCGTTGAGCGGTTCGTCGTTTACAATGCAGCAATCAATAAAACGGCTCTTTGTGTGCTTATATATCGCGTCCACGTGGTCAAAAGCCGAAAAACCGTCCGTTTCGCCCGGCTGTGTCATAATGTTGCATACATAAACAACCTTTGCATTGCTTTTTTCCGCCGCCTCGGCAATTCCGTCCACCAAAAGGTTCGGTATAACACTGGTGTAAAGACTCCCGGGACCTAAAATTATGTAATCGGCATTATAAATGCTCTGTATGCACTCGTAAAGCGGTTTTGCGTGCGCCGGAGTTAAGAAAAGCTCATCAATTTTTGCGCCTTTATGTATTGCGGTTGACGGAATTGACGATTCGCCCAGCACAACACTGCCGTCCGAAAGACGCGCGCCGAGATTTATATTTTCCTCCGACACGGGCAAAACTCTGCCCTTTACCGCCAAAACATCAGAAAACTTGTTTACCGCCTTCTCAAAACTTCCGTCAGAAATTCCGCACATTGCGGCAAGAAACAGATTTCCGAAGCTTTGACCTTTAAGTCTGCCCGACTCAAAACGGTAATTCAAAAGCTTTTCCATAATAGGTTCGGTGTCGGCAAGCGCCATAATGCAGTTGCGCACGTCGCCCGGAGGGAGCATATTAAGATCCTCCCTTATCATACCCGAACCGCCGCCGTCGTCGGCAACCGTGATTATCGCCGTCAGATTTTCAAAATATTTTTTAATTCCGCGAAGCATTGTTGAAATGCCCGTACCTCCGCCTATTGCAACAACATTGCAATTTGAGGCGTACTTTTTTATATTATCGGTTATTTCCATTGCAAACCTCACAAAACAAACTTATACTTTTTTATTTTCCCTTTGATATATCTCTGTGGGTGATTTTTGCCTTATATCCCAAATTCACAACCGTTTTGTATACGTGCGACGCAAGCGTTACCGAGCGGTGTTTTCCGCCCGTACAGCCTATCGCGATAACAAGCTGAGTTTTTCCCTCCTCAATAAAAAGAGGGAGAAGAAATGCAATCATATCGTCAAGCTTTTTCGCAAATTCTTTCGTTTGCGGAAACGAATTTACATAGTCGCGTATATCCTTGTCAAGACCCGTTTTTTCGCGCAGTTCGGGAATATAATAAGGATTTGGCAGAAAACGCACGTCAAAAACAAGGTCGGCGTCGTTCGGAATACCGTATTTAAACCCGAACGACAAAACGTTGACCGCAAGAGAATTTTCCCTTTTTTCACCGCTGAAAAGCTCGGTTAAGTTTTCTTTTAACTCACGCGTCAAAAGACGCGACGTATCGACAACATAGGTTGCTCTGTCCTTCAAATGCGCCAGAATTTCGCGCTCTTTTTCAATTCCTTCGATAATTCTTCCGCCGTCCGCAAGAGGATGTGCACGGCGCGTTTCTTTATAACGTTTTACGATTGTTTCATCGCTTGCGTCAAGAAACAGAATTTCAACCTTGTTTCCGTGACATTCAAAAACTTCGACTTCGTTTAAAATATCGTCGGAATTGCGCTGATTTCTCGCGTCGATAACAAACGCAACCTTGTCAAACTTGGAATCCGACTGATAACAGATTTCGGCAAATTTGGACAAAAGCTCGCTCGGAAGATTATCAACGCAGTAATATCCCATATCCTCCATACAGTTCGCCGCGATACTCTTTCCTGCACCCGACATTCCCGTTATCAATACGAATTTCACATCAATCACCCTTTAAATTTTATAGTTTTACACATTGCTGCTTTTAGTCTTTGTTTTTCAAAATTTTCACTTCTTCGCACAGCATAACGCCTGTTTTTTCGTAAACCGTCTTTTTAACAAAATCTATAAGGTTTATAACGTCGTCAAAACTTGCATTATCGTAGTTTACAATAAATCCGCAGTGCTTATCCGAAACGTGCGCACCGCCTATGCTTTTTCCGCGCAGTCCGCAGTCGTCAATAAGTTTTGCCGCAAAATATCCCTCGGGACGTTTAAATGTACTTCCTGCGCTCGGGTAGTTAAGCGGTTGTTTTTCTTTGCGCCGAGCGTTTAAATCAAGCATTTCTGCCCTTATTTCGTCCGCATTTTTGCGGTTTAATTTTATATACGATTTTATAATTATATCATCATCGCAAAATGCGCTCGTGCGGTATGCAAACATTTGCTCACCGCCCGTTTTTTCGCACAAATTGAGGTTTTTGTCAAGATACACGGTTTTTATAACTACATCTTTCATCTCACCGCCGTACGCGCCGGCGTTCATCTTCACTGCACCGCCGAGAGTGCCGGGTATACCCGACGCAAATTCAAATCCGCCGAGACTGTTTTTTTGCGCCTCGTTTGCAATTTTTGAAAGATACGCACCCGAATATGCCTCGATTGTTTCACCGTTTACCGAAATGCCCGAAAAGTTTGCGCCAAGCTTTATTACAACTCCGAAAAGTCCTTTGCCGTCAACCAAAAGATTTGAGCCGTTGCCGATTACAAAAACGGGATAGTCATATTCTCTCGCACAATTCACCGCCGAAATTATTTCGTCCGTACTTTCGGGAAGCACAACAAAGCTTGCCTCACCGCCGATTTTGAAAGAAGTGTGATTTTTCATCGGTTCGTCTTTTAAAACTCTTTTTTCGCCGAAAATTTCTTTCAGGCTGTCATATATCACAAAATCACCTCAAATTTTTATTTGCCCAAAAATGCCGCGCCGATAATTCCTGCGTCGTTTCCGAGCTTTGCAATGGAAATTTTTGTCTGAAAAATTCCGCCGTAGCAATGCTCTTTGGAATATTCCTCGATAGGTTTCAAAAGCGCGTCGCCTGCGTTGCTCACTCCTCCGCCTATAACAATCGCGTGGGGCTGGAATGTGTTTATAATGTTAACAATTCCCTCCGCAACGTCCAAAATATATTTATCTATAACCTTTTTGCCTGCCTCGTCGCCTTTTTCGGTTGCAGCAAAGGGAATTCTGCCGTTTGCCTTACCGCCGTTTTCCGCAACAAGCTTTGCAAGATACGAATCGGGATTTTCTTTCGCCGCCTTTTCAGCCTCTCTTATAAGCGCTGTTGCCGACGCATACGCCTCCCAGCAGCCGTTTCGTCCGCAGGTGCATTTTTCGCCGTTCGCCTTTATAACCGTGTGTCCGAGTTCACCGCCGATACCGTTTGTGCCGGTGAATATTTTTTTGTTTATGATAATTCCGCTTCCGACACCCGTGCCGAGAGTTATTGCAACAATATCGGTAATGTTTTCGTCGTCAAGCGCGAAAAATTCGCCGAGCGCCGCACAGTTTGCGTCGTTGCTCACATAAACGGGAACATCATAGTATTTTTTAAGTTCCTCCGCGAGCGGTGCGTCGTGAAGATTAAGATTGTTTGCATATATAACAACGCCGTTTTTGTCGTCAATCGATCCGGGACAGCCTATGCCGATAGTTTTGATTTCCGACGTGTTTGTGTCGGTGTCGTTCAAAACTTTCTTTATAAGGTCAGCCATATCCGCAACGATAACCTTATAATCCTCCATTGCCCGCGTGGGACAGCTGTCTTTGTGAAGAATGTTTCCCTTTTCGTCAACAAGACCGGCCTTAATTCCCGTGCCTCCCAAATCTACTCCGATATACATATTAAAAATCCTCCTAAATTTTATGTCAAATTAAAGTTTTTATAAGCTGTTTTTAGCGTTTGTATTGCCGAGTATTCTCTCGTTAAGCGCCTGTGCGGCGTTGTAGCCCATTTTGTGCTGACGGTTGTTCATAGCCGCAACCTCAACTATAACCGCAAGGTTACGCCCCGGTTTAACGGGGATTGTCACCGACGGAATGTCTATGCCGAGAATATTTGTGTATTCCGTAGTAAGACCGAGCCTGTCGTACTGCTTGTGCTGCTGCCAGTTTTCAAGATGAATAACCATATCTATTTTTTCGGTATCTTTAACAGCTCCCATACCAAATATCTGCTTAACGTCAATTATTCCTATGCCGCGAAGCTCGATAAAATGCCTTATGATTTCGGGCGCACTGCCGACGAGCGACTTGTCCGAAACCTTTTTAATTTCCACCGCGTCGTCCGCAACAAGGCGGTGTCCGCGCTTTACAAGCTCTATTGCCGTTTCGCTTTTTCCCACACCGCTGTCCGCCAAAAGAAGTATGCCTTCGCCGTAAACCTCAACAAGAACGCCGTGGCGCGTTTCGCGCTCTGCAAGCATAACGTTAAGATATGCAATAAGTGCGCTTGTAAAACGCGAGGTTGAAAGCGTTGACGAAAGCACGGGAATGTTGTGTTTTTCCGAAAGTTCTATAATGCTCTGCGGAAGTTCAATTCCGTTTGACAGAATAATCGCGGGGATTTTCAGCGAAAACATTTTTTCAAAAACTTCCCTTTTCTGCCCGTCCGAAATTGTATTTATATACGTCGCCTCAACGTGACCGATTATCTGAAGCCGAGTATGCTCAAAATGGTCAAAATATCCCGCAAGCGCAAGACCGCACCTGTTCACCTCATTGTTACACACCAAAACATCGCGCATATTCTCGGTTTTGTTAACTTCTTTTAATTTAAACTCGTCCACTATTTCACCGAGCGTTACGTTAAAATTGGAATTGTGCATAGTTTTCCTCCCATAAATATACTTGTATATTGTTATTATATATCATAAATTCAAAAAATTAAAGACTTTTTTTAAAAATTTTAAAAAAAACCTTGCAAAATGAATAAATATCTGTTAAAATAGAGTTTGTTTGACTGATGTTGTAAAATTTAGGAGGTGTATATATATGGCAAAATGCGAAATTTGCGGCAAAGCTACTACATTCGGAATTAAGGTAAGCCACTCGCACAGACGTGCTAACAGAACTTGGAAAGCTAACGTAAGAAAGGTTCGTGCACTCGTTAACGGCACACCGAAGAGGGTGAATGTATGCTCGAGATGCCTTCGTTCAAACAAGGTTGTACGTGCTGTCTAATTTGCCCGATACAAAAAATTAAATGAGGTATTTGCAATCGGTTTTTGCAAATACCTCATTTTTTCTGCGTGTATTCTTATGTATTTTAATTTTTAGTCAATCTTAAAAATACTTTTTAAAATTCTCTGCCAGAACTTTGACGCTTTAACAACCACAACCTTCATTTTAAATTCACACTCCTCACATTAAAACCGTCTTTCCCACGAGAAAATCAAAAACAGCACCGCGCACAAAAGAAGCGAAATAACAATCACCGCCGCACAGGACAGAAACAGTGACACAATCATACCGATAATGAAAAACACTGTCGAAAATATCAAAGTATTCCACCGTCTGCATCCAAACACGAATTTCACCGTCCTTTTTTGTGCGGTCTGTTTTCGTCCGCCTTCTGTATTATATGCGGATATTCGCATTGTGTGAATTTGATATAAGCTTTCGCATTGCCAGCCATTTGTCCGACGCTCCGCTCTTTATTTCATAGTCGCACTCACGGCACATAGAAATAATTTTATCCAGCGTCTTTAAAGACGTTGCCTTTGCCTTTTTAACATATTCGTTTCCGTAAAAGCGTATTCCCGCCTTTGCGAGCGCCTCATTTTGAGGCATTTCTTCGCAAAAAAGCTTTACCTTTCGGATTTTTGAGTATTCGCCGAATATCAGCGACACAAGCATAACAGGCTCGGTCTTGAGCGTTTTTAAATCGTCAAGCATTTTGTAAACTGACTGCATATCGCCCGAATAAAGCTTGTTTAGCATTTCAAAAACACGGTTTTCAACACTTTTGCAGGTGAGCGCGTCAACGTCGGCTTTTGTTATGATACCCTCATAGCGCTTGTAATTTATAAGCTTTGTAATCTCGGACAAAATTCCGTACATACCCTTGTCGGCGGAATTTAAAAAATACGTTATATCCTCATCGGACATAGACATTTTTTCCTCCTGCAAATGCCTTTTCACCCAGTTGCGCAAATCAACTTCTTTTTGGTATTTAAACTCATAAACACCGCCGTTTTGCCTTGTTATAAACTTATACAGCGCACTTCGTTTGTCGATGGAATTTTCCGAAAAAACAACCGTTACGCCCGGCGCAATATTTTCAAGCGCGGTGATAATCCGCTGTTTTTCCTCCTCGTTCACCTTTGAAAGAACACCGCTGTTTTTCACGATACAAACTTTTTTGTCGTTAAAAATAGGCGGCGACGACAGAAACATCTCAAATCCCTCAATGTCAAATTTGCCGTTTATGCGTAAAACGTTAAAATCTTCGCCGTCTTCTTTTGTGACGCATTGTTTTATCATTTTCGTGTAATGGTCTTTGAGATAATCCTCTTCACCGTAAAGAACATATATACTTTTAAGCCGTCCGCTTGAAATTTCTTCTCTAAACTGCTTCATTGCAATCCCCCGTCCGTCTTGTATTTTATATTTCCCTTTCCGTCAACCTTAAAATGTATTGTCCTGCACTCATCGGTGCGAAAAACTTTGATACCGTTTTCGCTGAGCGCGTCAAGATGTTCCTTGTGAGGGTGCTTGTATGAATTATCCTTGCCGACGCTTATAACTGAGCAGTCGGCGCTTGTGTTTTTATAAAAATCCTTATCGTCCGAGCTTTTTGAACCGTGGTGCGGCGACTGTATCACATCAGCAGTAATTTCGTCCGATTTAAGCGTTTTCATAACGTCGTTTTCAATGTCACCAGTGAACAAAAATCCCGTTCCCTTGTATGTAAGTTTTAAAACCAGCGATTCGCTGTTTTGTTTCCAATCATCGGTGACGGACGGAGAAATTGCATAAATTTTTACACCGCCGTTTTCGCCGTCGGGATAAATTTCATTTCCGCGCGAAAAATATTTTATGTCAACGTCATTCATTATTGCCGTGTTTCGTATGTTTTGATAGTCCTCCTCATCGTCGGCACTTCGGTTTCTCGGCAGAACAATGCAGTCGATAAGTCCGTCGTTCATAAGCGAAATGAGTCCCGAAAAATGGTCGTCGTGATAGTGCGAAAGTATGGCATAGTCGATATGCGTAACACCGTTTTTGTTGAAATACGGCTCAACCGTACTTCGCGCTATGTCGTCATTTGAATAATACTTGCTCACACCGCAGTCGATTAAAATATTCTCACCGCCCGGCGTTTTTATGTGACTGCACGCGCCCTGTCCGACATCGACAAAATTAACCCTCAAGTCGCGCCCGTCATAATTTACATAAAAAATTCCGGCAAGGCAAACGGCTGAAAGCGCAACGCACACAGGCTTATACATTCCGTTTTTATAGATTTTGTAAAGTCCGTACAGCGACACCGCAAAAATCAGCATAATTGCAAAGCTGAAGCCCGTCACGGGGATTGACGCAAACGGCAGCCGTGAAATAAACCTTGCAATGATATATGAAAGTTTTTCGTAAACAAAAATATTTCCCGTAAAAAGCATTGTTACAAAGCCCGGCAAAGGCATAAGCGACACAAGGCAGAAAATCATTGACACAAGCAGAAGAATCGTGAAAACCGGCACAATAACAATGTTTGCAACGATTGAATAAATTCCGATATTGCCGTAGTAAAGCACAATGAGAGGCAATGTGAAAACCTGCGCGGAAACAGTTACCGCAATGCTGCCGCACAGCCATTTTATGCGCAGAAAACGCACGAGAAATTCACATATTTTTGTACTGAACAAAACTATGCCGAGAGTTGCAAAAAACGAAAGTTCAAATCCGACGTCAAACACCGCGTACGGGTTTAAAAAAATTATCACCGTGCCTGCAATCATAAGCGAGTTTACGCTGTTTCGTCCGCGCCCGGAAAGAAGCGAAAAATTCATAATCAAAAGCATTATTCCGGCGCGCATAACAGAATATCCCATACCCGTTATCAGCATAATAAAAAACGTGGTGACAATAGAAAAAATCGGCTTTACAAAGCGTTTTACAATGTAAAATTCGTCGTTTAAAAACGCGCCGATAAGCGAAACGAGAATTGTCAGATGAAGTCCCGATATTGCAAGAAGATGCGACACTCCCGACGTTGAAAACACACGCTTGATGTTGCCCGAAAGACCCGATTTATCACCCGTCGTAATAGCGTTCACAACACCTGCAAGCTCGCCGTCGAGGTTTTTATTGTTGTTTTCAATTATTCTGTCACGCAAAATGCCGAAAAAGCGCAGAAATCCCCTGCCCTCTTTTGTAACTTCAATTTTTTCACGCGGTGCAAAAACTGTCAGAAAAACACCTTTTGCCTTAAGATAAGAATTATAGTCGAAATTTTTCATATTTTTCGGAATTTCGGGCGTAACACCGCGCAGAACAACCTCATCACCGCGGTAAAACTTTGTGCCTTTCGGTGCATAAAACATAATTTTTAAATTTTTGTTTTCCGAGTTTATTTTTGTGAGTTTTGCGGTATACTTAACACTGTTTGTGCCGTAATCACTGCTTAAAACCGTCGCGTAAACGTCACAATTTTTATCGCAAAAATCTTTAACGCCCGAGATTTTGTAATTGTAAATGCCCGAATATGACATAAACCCGACCGCTAAAAAAACAACTGCGATGCCGTATTTGAATTTTCTGCTGTATGCGGTTTTGTAAACCAAAAACGCGGAATACAAAACGCAGAGCGCAATAATCATATTTTTCGGAAAAGTGTCGGACGCGGAAATCATCCCGAGGGCGAACGATGCAACCGACAAATAAAAAACGTTTCTCATTTTATTTAAAACTCCGTACTTGACAAATTTAGTAAAAAGCGGTTATAATGCTCATAGTGATTTTAACACAAAACATAATTTTTTTCAATATGTTTAAAAGGAGTTTTTTTGTGAGCATACTAACAATATCGGATTTGCACCTTGCGCTCGGCATCGACAAGCCTATGGACATTTTCGGCGACGGCTGGAAAAACTATATGGAGCGCCTTAAAGAAAACTGGAATTTGACCGTTTCAGACAGCGATACCGTGGTTATCGGAGGCGATATTTCGTGGGCGACCTATCTTGACGAGGTTTACAGAGATTTTGAATATATAGAAAATTTAAAGGGCAAAAAAATCATTTTAAAAGGAAATCACGATTATTGGTGGGAAAGTATAACAAAGCTTACGGGATATGTTGAAAAAAACGGTTTTAACTCAATATCATTTTTGCACAACAGCGCGGTTATGGTTGAAAACAAGGCAATCTGCGGTACACGGGGCTGGATTGACAAGTCGAACGACAATTTTAAAGAAGACGACTTAAAAATTTACAACCGCGAAATTATGCGCCTTGATATGTCGCTTTGCGAAGCGGATAAATTCAGTCCCGAAGAAAAAATCGCATTTCTGCACTATCCGCCCGTAACAAAAGACCTTGAAATCAACGAAGATTATCTTGCCGTTTTAAAAAAGCACGGCGTTAAACGGTGCTTTTACGGACACATTCATTCAAAAGCGTCAAAAAAAGCGGCCGAGGGCACGTTTGACGGCATTGATTTTAAGCTTGTTTCGGCTGATTATATGGGTTTTATGCCCTACAAATTATCATAATATCTACATTATATATAGGAAATAATAATTTTTTTGTTTATTTTGTTGAAATTTAATATTTTTTCAAAAAACAGTAGCATTTTTTTGGAAAGTTTGATATAATGTATTGTTGTTAAGTAATAAACGCATATATAATTAAATTTAAAGTACGGAAGGGAAATTGAAACTATGAAAGTTACCAAAGAGCAGCAGGAAAAAAACAGCGTTAAGCTTACCATTACGGTTGATGCGGAAACCTTTGAAAAGGGCGTGCAGAAAGCGTATCTTAAAAACGTTAAAAAAATTGCACTCCCCGGTTTCAGAAAAGGCAAAGCGCCCAGAAAGATTATTGAGCAGTATTACGGCGCAGGCGTATTTTTTGAGGACGCAATAAATTTCGTTTGCCCCGAAGCATATGAAGAAGCTTTAAAAGAAACGGGCGTTGAGGCAGTTTCAAGACCGGAAATCGACGTTGTTGAAATAGAAAGCGGTAAAGATTTTGTTTTCACCGCAACAGTTACAACAAAACCCGAGGTTGAGCTTGGCGATTACAACGCAATCAGCGTTAAAAAGGTTACATACCGCACAACTCAAAAGGAAATTGAAGCTGAAATCAAAAAAGTTCAGGAACAGAACGCAAGAATTATTCCCGTTGAGGACAGAGCGGTTAAAGAGGGCGACCTCACCGTTATTGACTTTGAAGGATTTACCGACGGCGTTGCATTTGACGGCGGAAAAGGCACCGACTACAGCCTTGAAATCGGATCGGGCGCGTTTATCCCCGGCTTTGAGGACCAGCTTGTAGGCGCGGAAATCGGAAAAGAAGTTAAAGTTAACGTTACTTTCCCGAAAGATTATCATTCCGAAGATTTAAAAGGCAAAAAAGCAATGTTTAAAGTAACCGTTAAAGAAATCAAGGAGAAACAGCTCCCCGAAATCAATGACGACTTTGTTAAGGACGTAAGCGAATTTGATACGCTTGACGATTACAAAAAAGATATTAAAGAAAAAATTGCAAAATCAAACGAACAGCGCGGCAGACAGGAAACCGAAAACAATGTTATCGACGAAGTTTTGAAAATTGCAACGGTTGAAATCCCCGGCTGTATGATTGATACACAGCTTGAAAATATCGCAAGAGATTTTGACTACCGCCTTTCTATGCAAGGCTTAAATCTTGCAAAATATCTTGAAATGACAGGTTCAAACATCGACGCTTTCAAAGAACAGTTTAAAGAGCAGGCTGAAAAACAGGTTAAAACTTCGCTCGTTTTAGAAGCTGTTGCAAAAGCTGAAAAAGTTAAAGCAACCGAAAAAGATGTTGAAGCTGAAATGAAAAAGGTTGCGGAAAGCTACAATATGGAGCTTGACAAGGTTAAAGATTTGTTTAAAGACGAAGAAAGAAAATCGCTCGAAAACGAAATCATTACCCAGAAAACCGTTGACCTTCTTGTTAAAAACGCTACAAAAACAAAATAATAAATTTTGATATTATACATTGGTGGGCTGTTGTTTCAGCTGCCGTCCGATAATTTTTTATCCGGCGGAGGCTGAAGCGTCAGCTCATTTCAAAAAAAGGAGGATTTTCACAATGAGTTTAGTACCTATGGTTATCGAACAGACAAGTCGCGGAGAACGTTCATTCGACATTTATTCAAGACTTTTGAAAGACAGAATTATTATGTTAAGCGACGAGGTTAACGACGTAACGGCAAGTCTTGTTGTTGCACAGCTTCTCTTCCTTGAGGGCGAGGACCCGTCAAAAGACATTAACCTTTATATAAACAGCCCCGGAGGCTCCATCACCGCAGGTATGGCAATTTACGACACAATGCAGTACATTAAGTGCGACGTTTCCACAATCTGCATAGGTATGGCGGCAAGTATGGGTGCATTTCTCCTCTCGTCGGGTGCACCGGGCAAACGTTTTGCCCTTCCCCACAGCGAGATTATGATCCATCAGCCTCTCGGCGGTATGCAGGGACAGGCGACGGATATTAAAATCCACGCAGACAGAATTATAAAAATCAGAAGCACTTTAAATAAACTTTTCAGCGAACAGACCGGCAAACCGCTCGAAATTATCGAGCGCGACACCGACCGCGACAACTTTATGACCGCGGCTGAAGCTAAAGAATACGGTCTTGTCGACGAGGTTATTTCAAAAAGAAAATAAATGAGGTGAAAACATATAATGGGCAATATTGATGATAAAAAGCAGCTCAAATGCTCGTTCTGCGGCAAAACCGAAGATCAGGTTTCGCGTCTTGTTGCGGGTCCGGGCGTATTTATTTGCAGCGATTGTATTGCTATGTGCTGCGACATTGTCGCCGATGACTACGATGATTTCGACAAACAGGCGGATTTAGAAAATATTCCCAAGCCACAAGAAATTAAAAAGATTTTGGACGAATATGTTATCGGCCAGGACTTTGCAAAAAAAGTTTTGAGCGTTGCGGTTTATAATCATTATAAACGAATAGAAACAGAAGAAAAAAACGGCGATGTTGAACTTCAAAAGAGCAATATCCTTCTTCTCGGCCCCACAGGTTCGGGTAAAACGCTTATTGCGCAGACACTCGCAAAGATTATAGATGTCCCCTTTGCCATTGCGGACGCTACCTCTCTTACCGAGGCAGGCTATGTCGGCGAGGACGTCGAAAATATTCTTTTAAAACTTATTCAGGCGGCGGATTACAATATTGAACGCGCGGAAAAAGGTATTATATACATCGACGAAATCGACAAAGTTGCACGTAAATCCGAAAACGTTTCAATCACACGCGATGTAAGCGGCGAAGGCGTTCAGCAGGCGCTTTTGAAAATTTTGGAAGGCACTGTTGCGTCAGTTCCTCCGCAGGGCGGAAGAAAACACCCGCATCAGGAACTTATACCCATTGACACAACAAATATTCTGTTTATTTGCGGAGGCGCTTTTGACGGCATCGACAAGATAATCGAAAGCAGAGTCGGCAAAAAGCTTATGGGGTTCGGCGCGGAAATTACAAACAAAGAAGAAAAAAGCATCGGCGAAACGCTTAAACAAATCACACCGCAGGATTTGCTCAAATTCGGTCTTATTCCCGAGTTTATCGGCAGACTTCCTATGCTGGCTACTCTTGACAATCTCGACAAAAACGCTTTGGTGCGCATACTCACAGAGCCTAAAAATGCACTTGTTAAGCAGTATAAAAAAATGCTGGAGCTTGATAACGTTGAACTTGAATTTGACGACGACGCACTCGGCGAAATCGCGCAAAAAGCCCTTGATTTAAAAACCGGCGCGCGCGGACTCCGCTCTATTGTTGAGGATACAATGCTCGACGTTATGTATGACGTCCCCTCCGACCCCACAATCAAAAAATGCAGAATTACCAAAAACTGCGTTGATAAGCTTGAGGGTGCACAGATAACAAGAAAGACGAAAAAAACTGCTAAAATCGAAAAAGACGAAAAGAACGAAACTGCATAAATTCGCTTTTTAAAATTGAAATTATAAAATTTACCCGTTTAATTTTTGCAAATCTGCATATAATTAAAACGGGTAATTTTTTATTGCAAAAACAAAAAAGGAGCGGTTATATGCTGGACAATATTTCTCTTGTGCTGATAATAATCGGCGCGTTAAACTGGGGAATAATCGGACTTTTCGGCGTTGACCTTATAGGTATGCTTTTCGGCGGTCAGCTCACGCTCATTCCGAGAATTATATATACCTTGGTCGGCATTGCAGGCATATGGGCAATCACCCTTTTGTTCAAAGAAAAGCACTGATAAATTCCGTAAAAAAGACGCCGCACACGTTTGGTAAAACGTTTATGCGGCGTCTTTTTATTTTTTTATAAAATTTTACTTAATATTACTTAATAAACTATCCGAGAACTATAATAGTTGTAGCCTCAAACACACCTGATTTTACAGAGCCGATTGCCGTAACCGACATACCCGATGTGATGGTTTTGAGTGTTGCTTCTTTGCCGGTGGAGTTGTTTATAATTTTTGTAGCCTTGCCTACAAACACCGACTGCGTGATGTTCTGCGCTGTAACCGCGTCATAATATGTCATCTGAACAAGACCGTAAGACGCATTTACAAGGTCAACCGTACCGGTAATCTGTGTTATTGTTTCAATCGGCGAAGTGTCGATTTTAACGATTGTGTCGCTCTCGAGCGTGATTTTCGCCGTTGTAGACAGTCTTAAATCGTAAATCGTACCCGACGTGCCGTTAACGGTAATCACAACGTCGGACGAAAGCGGATAAGTTTTGCTCTCGCCGTTAAGTTTGATTTTCACCGACGGCGACGCGGAAATGTTGATTTCTTCAATAAATCCGTTAGTGTTTGACGTTTTGCTTGTTGCAATAATCTTTGTGATAAAGCCGTATTCAAGTGTCATACTAACCGAGTCGCCCGTGCGGACTTCGGAAAGTGCCGCGCTCGCTGTGCCGTTTTTATTCACGGTGATGTCACTGCCGGCAATGTAAGAAACCTCTTTATCGTCAACGTCTGTAAGTTTAACGTAAACACCCAAATCACTTGTGTAAATCTCTTTTACCGTACCTTTAACCGTTTCGGTTTTAGGCTTTGCGGCAATAAGCGTAATTTTGCCTTTTTTGAGAGTAACCTCGGCATAATCGCCCGATTTAAGCGCGGTTACGGTGCTCTTTTCGCCCTCGTATGTAACGTTGACATTTTCGGCGGTTGTATATTCAACAACTTCTTTATCACCGCTGTCGAGGAATTTATTAAACTTAATTGTGCTTGTGCCTGTCTTTGAATTGTTTTTAATCGAGCTGATTGAACCGCGGAACGATTCCTCAACGTCTGGTGTTATAAAATCAATCGAGAAAAGCGACGCTTTTTTCGTTGTGATAACGCATTCATAGCCTATCGAAACGTCGTCAAGAGTGATTTTTTCGCCCTCAAATCTCAACGCAACGTCATCTTTAACGGTATAGCCGTAAGGCTCGTCGTCCTTGCCTTTAAGCTTGATTACGCCGAGAAGCGAGTCAACATTTGTAACAATCGCGCTGAATTTTTCAAATCCGGCATTGTTTTTGAGTTTATACAAAACTACTGCCATCTGCGCCCTTGTAACCTCTGTATTGGGCGAAAATTCCGTTGCCGACATACCCTGCATAAGACCTTGTTCGGTTACATATTCAACATATTTCTTTGCAAACGACGGGATACTCGATTCGTCCGAATACGAAAGCACCGACGCAAGATTTTTCTTAACCGTTTCCTCTGCGCCCATAGCCTTTGTGAGAAGAACCGCAAGTTCATAACGTTTAAGTCCCTGTGACGCATTTGTGCTGCCTATATAATCGGCAAGCTCGGACGTCGAGATGATGTTTTTTCCGAGAAGATAAGCAAGCTCATTGCTGCCGTACGCAATATCGTATTTTTCAATATCAGCGCCGTATTTTTCGGTGAAAACGTCAATAAGTTCTTTGTTTTCCGAATCATTAACGCCCAAAATTCTTGCCGCAAGAACGAGCGACTCAAGCTTTGTGACGGTGTTTGCAGGTCGGAAAGTGCCGTCCTCATAACCCAGAATGATTTTGTCGGCCGCCATAGAATCGACCGCCTCAACCGCCCAGCCGTAATTTGCGTCGGTAACATCAGCGAATTTTGCCGCAAACGCTGTCGTATATGCCATTGTAGAGCAAATCGCGGCAGCCGCTGCAAGGCTGATTACTTTTTTCAATTTCATTTGTAAAACCTCCTCATATTTGAATATTTTAATTTTGTTCAACATTAAGATACGGAATTGCATTAAGCGTTAAATCCTTAAAATTTCCGTTTAAGAATTCATAGTATCCGCAGCAGCCAACCATTGCCGCATTGTCGGTGCAGAAAATCGGCGACGGATAATAGAGTTTTAAATTGTCCTTTCGTTTTTCCAGTTCGGCGCGGAGCGCACTGTTTGCCGCAACACCGCCTGCAATGGCAATTTTGTCAACACCGTATTTTTTCGCCGCACCGATAAGATTTTTCGCCAGCACCTCAACCACGCTTTTCTGAAAAGATGCCGCAATATCTGCGCGGTTATACGTTTCGCCTTTCTGCTCGAGATTGTGCAGATAGTTTATAACGCCGGTTTTTATACCGCTGAAACTAAAATCAAACGAATCTTTTCCGAATGAAACCTGTTTGAATGCCGCAAAATCGGGATTGCCGTTCTTTGCCTCTTTGTCAATTTTCGGGCCGCCGGGATAACCTAGTCCGAGAACTCTCGCAACCTTGTCGAAAGCCTCGCCTGCCGCGTCGTCACGCGTCTGACCCAAAATTTTGTATTTTGTGTAGTCCTCCGCAAGTATGATGTGACTGTGACCGCCCGACGCAACAAGGCATACAAACGGCGGTTCAAGATCTTTATGCTCAATATAATTTGCGCAAATGTGCGCTCTTATATGATGAACACCGACAAGCGGTTTGTTAAGCGAATACGCAAGCGCCTTTGCGCTTGACACTCCCACAAGCAGCGCACCGACAAGCCCCGGCGCATATGTAACGGCTATCGCGTCCAAGTCGCCGAATGTAACATTCGCCTCGCCGAGCGCCTCTTCAATAACGGTACTCACTGCCTCAAGATGCTTTCGCGACGCAATTTCGGGAACAACTCCGCCGTACTTCTGATGAATTTTAATCTGTGTCGATATAACGTTTGACAAAACATTTCTGCCGTTTTCCACAACCGCGGCGGCGGTTTCGTCGCACGAAGATTCAATGCCTAAAATCAGTGCCGTGGCTATCCCCTCCTTTAATTTTCACGCGTGTATTTTTTCGACATAACGAGCGCGTCCTCGTTGTTGTAGCTTGTATAATAACCCTTGCGTTTTCCCAGAATTTCAAACCCGCTCTTTTTGTAGAACGAAACCGCGTTCACATTTCCGGCGCGAACCTCAAGAAAACACTCGGCAATACTTTTTTCTTTAAAAATTTCTTCCGTTTTTCCAAAAATTTTCGTCGCTGTTCCCTGCCGTCTGAAGTTTTTGTCAACGCAAATCCTCAAAAGTTCCGCCTCATCGCATACATATGTAAAGCAAGCATAACCAGCGGTTTTTCCGGCATTTTTTGCTATGATATACCCGCTGTTTTGCATTTCAAACTGCGATTTTATCATATCAATGCTCCAAAAATCTTTAAAAATATCTTTTTCGAGCGACGCAATGCTTTCAAGGTCACATTCCGACGCAAGGCAAATTTCCATAAAAAATTCCTTTTTAAACGTTAATTATTTTATATCCGGCAGACTTGAAAATACGGTTTTTAACGGCAACGCCGATACCGCTTTCGTCTTCAAACTGCGCATATATAACATCTATATTGTGCTTGTCAAACTCGCGCAAAGCCTCATACAAAACATATGCGTAATGCTTCATATCATCACCTGCGTTAATGACGTAATCGGCATTTTTATACTCTGTGTTTTTATAGGACAAAACGCCCGTTTTCTTCTGCTTGTCCGAAAGTATGCCGTCAATGTATTTTTTGCAGTTTTCACTGCTTCCCAAAACCACAAATACCTCTGCTTTCGGCGAATAATGCGTATATTTCATACCGGGACATTTCGGAGTTTTCACACCTTTTATGTCAACATAATCGGTTTTGATTTTATCGGTAATTTTGCGTATATCTTCAAATGTGACATATCCGGGACGCAAAATTTTAAATTCATCACCCGAAACGTCCAAAACGGTCGACTCAATTCCAACGTCACATTCACCGCCGTCGATTATAAAATCAACTCTGCCCATCATATCGTCGCAAACGTGCTCAAACACCGTCGGGCTTGGACTTCCCGACAAATTTGCACTCGGCGCGGCAACAAAAACACCGCTTTTTTTAATGAGCTTCTGCGCTGTTTCATTAGACGGAAAACGCACCGCAACGGTATCAAGATTTGCCGTAACGCGCGTCGGAACAGCGCCGCCTTTTTTAAAAATCAATGTGAGCGGACCCGGCCAGAATGCGTCCATAAGCTTTCTCGCGTCGGGCGATACCTCGCGCACGATTTTGTCAATATCATTTTTGTCGGCAATATGCACAATCAGCGGATTGTCGCTCGGTCTGCCCTTTGCGGTATAAATTTTTTCAACCGCTTTTTCGTTTAAAGCGTCGGCGCCGAGTCCGTAAACCGTTTCGGTGGGAAATATCACCGTTCCGCCGTTTTTAAGGCACTTCGCCGCCTCGTCCAAATCGCCGTTATTTACAATTTTTGTCATCAAAAAGTCATTTCCTTATTTAAAATCTTAATTTGTTTCCGCTTTCAATTTTTCGCTTTGGTCCGCTGTTATAAGCGCGTCGATAATCTCGTTTAAATCACCGTTTAACACCATATCAAGCTTGTGCAGAGTAAGCGAAATTCTGTGATCCGTAACCCTGCCCTGCGGAAAATTGTATGTTCTTATTCTTTCGCTTCTGTCGCCTGTTCCAACCTGGCTTTTGCGCTCTGCCGAAAGCTCGGCGTTCTGCGCTGAAATCGCCATATCATAAACACGCGAACGAAGAATTTTCATAGCTTTTTCTTTATTTTTAAGCTGTGATTTTTCGTCCTGGCACGATACAACAACGCCCGTGGGAATATGCGTAATTCGCACCGCCGAATCGGTAGTGTTAACGCACTGACCGCCCGGACCGCCTGCGCGGAAAACATCAATTCGCAAATCGTTGGGGTTAATGTCAACCTCAACCTCTTCCACCTCGGGAAGAACCGCAACGGTAACCGTTGACGTGTGGATACGTCCGCCCGACTCGGTTGACGGTATTCGCTGAACGCGGTGAACACCGCTTTCAAATTTAAGTCTGCTGTATGCGCCCTGACCGTTTATCGCAAAAGATACCTCTTTATAACCGCCGATGTCGGTTTCGTTTGCCGAGAGCATTTCAACTTTCCAATGCATCGACTCGGCATACATTGAATACATTCTCAAAAGGTCTGCGGCAAAAAGCGCTGCCTCATCACCGCCCGCACCTCCGCGGATTTCCATAATAACGTTTTTGTCGTCGTTTTCATCTTTGGGAAGAAGCAGAATTTTTATTTCCTGCTCGATTTTTTCGATTTTTTCTTTTCCTTCTTCAAATTCCGCCTCGGCAAGCTCTTTCATTTCCTTGTCGTCCGAGGTTTCGATTATCTCTTTCGCCTCATTTATGTTATCGTTTATAAGCTTATATTCCTTATATTTTTCAACAATGGGAGTAATATCCGAATGTTCCTTGCAAAGCTTTCTCCAAAGATTTTGGTCTGCAATAACCTCGGGGTCGGCAATTTTTTTCTCCAGCTCCTCAAATCTTCCTTCTATAAAGGACAGTTTTTCAAACATTTCGCACCTTCTAATCGTCATATGTAGTCATAATTTCACTTGCATACATTATATCATACATTTTGCATAAAATAAATACTTTTTTTTAAACTTAATATTACTGTAATATTGTAAGGTCGTTTATAACGTCGGCAAGCGTGTCGCCGAGATATTTCGCGCACACAAGCGCCTCATCAAGCGTGTTCCCGTTTGTGCCGACCTCAATCAAAACCGAACCTCGCGTTGCGTGGAGATTAAACCTTTCGCGCCTTATGTTAACCGGACGCGCAAGACCGGGATAACAGCGCTCAAGTCTATCCTGTATCTGCATTGCAAAACGCAGATTGTCCTCCCAGTTGTCAAACCAAAGCCCCATAGAATTTGTACCGCACACAAGCATTGCCTGCGCCGCTTTTTCGCCGTTTATATCAGCGGTGAATTTCACCTTGTTCTGTGCGTCGCCCAGCGCATCACGGTGAACGTCAAACACAATCTTGATTGACGGGTGCTCTTTCAAATTCCGCTCGATTGTTTCAAGCGATTTTTTGTACGAATGTGTGTATGACGGATAATCGTGCACGGTTTTGTCGTGGATTACCGAAATTCCCTTGTCTTCAAGCATTTCGGTGAGTTTGTCCCCCACTTTTATAACGTTGTAATTTGCGTCCTGCGTTCGGTCGGTATCGCTTGTCTGATATTCGCCGTTCGACTCGTATGCCTCGGACGAATGTGTGTGCATAATCAGCACAAGAGGCTGACCGTCGGTTTTCGTAAACGCCGGTTTTTCGCTCAGCAGGCTTTGCACGTCAATTTTATAGTCGGTTTCATTTTTTATCTGCAAATTTTTCGACACCATTTTTGTTTCTTTGATGTTCGGTTTCTGCACCGAATTTTCATTTTCCGAAGTCGCGGACGGCGGTGTGTCGGTGACCTTTATTTCGGGGGTTTTTTTTGCCTCGATGTACGGAAAAGCGTCGCGCAGAAAACTTTCCTGCGAAAAATATCTTCCGCAGACGTATTTTACCGCGGCGGCAGCGGATTTTACGGCAACACTGCCGTTGGATTTCGGCATATTCACCACCGCCGAGGAAAGCGCGCTTTTTTGAATGTCAAAATTAAAATGAAGCGCGGGAAAATTCAAAATAAAAATCGTCAAAAACAGAAAAACACTTGCATAAATACCCGTAATTTTAAGGCTTTGCGCCTTTTTTGCATATCTGTATTTCATAGCTTACCCTCCATAATTCTATATTTATGTCGGATAAGCCCCGTTTATGCGTTGTACAAATTTTCTGTATCCTTGTGAACCGCCCTGTTTATGCCGTTCGCAATGATTTTTGAAACGTCGTCGATAATTTCGTCAACCTCTTTTGGTGTGACAATAAGGTCGCCTACAAACGGATTTAAAACCTCTTTTATGAGCGGATAGCGAAATTCGTTGTCAGTGATTTCGAGCGCTTTGCCGATGTCTTTATCGAGATTTTCGCTTTTTTTAATGTTTTCGCACAAAATTTCTATTGTATCGTTCGCAACCGTTGCCGCGTCAACAACCGTCGGAACACCTATTGCAATAACCTTAACGCCGAGGTAATCTTCGTTAAGTCCGCGCCGTTTGTTTCCGATGCCCGAACCCGGGGTAATTCCCGTATCGGAAAGCTGAATACTTGTGCTGATACGGTCGATTTTGCGCGACGCAAGCGCGTCAATCGCAATGACGACGTCGGGTTTCACCTTGTCGCAAATTCCCTTTACAATTTCGCCCGTTTCAATGCCCGTAATTCCCAGAACGCCGGGCGAAACGGCGCAAAGTGCCTGGAGCGTGTCGGGGATTTTTTCGGGAATATACTCAAACAAATGGCGCGTTACAACAAGCTTTGACACCACTTTCGGGCCGAGTGCGTCGGGCGTAACGTTCCAGTTACCGAGCCCGACCGCCAAAACGGTATGGTATTTTTTAAGATTGAGCATTTTTTCAAGTTCACCCGCCAAAACCGTGCTCACCGCCTCAAATGCCTCATCGTCGTTTTCGCGGATTTTCGGACACTCAACCGTCACATATGTGCCGATTTGCTTGCCTATTGCCTGCTCGCCTTTTTTGTTCAAAACCTCCACGCGCGTGACGGTGTAATTGTCGTTTTTTTCGGTTTTATACTCAATGCCCTCAATGCTTTTTATGTCGTTTTCAGTCTTGTTAAACAAAGCCGCCGCCTCGATTGCCAAATCACTTCTCGGACTGAACAATAAAATCATTCCTTTGCATATTTTTAATTTTAATATAGGTAATTTTTTATAAAAATATGCAAAAAGACTGCCTTACGCGAATGTAGGGCAGTCTTAAAAATTTCAACTATTCGTTGTCGGGCAAAGCGTCTTTTCTCGAAAGATTTATTCTGCCCTGTTTGTCAATTTCAATAACCTTAACCATAATTTCATCGCCGATATTTACAACGTCCTCAACCTTTTCAACACGTTTTTTATCGAGTTTTGAAATGTGGACAAGACCGTCTTTTCCGGGGAGAATTTCAACAAACGCACCGAAAGGCATAATTCTTACAACCTTGCCGAGGTAAGTTTTTCCAACCTCCGCTTCGGCAACAATGCCCTCGATAATGTTAACGGCTTTCTGTGCCGCCTCGCTGTCAACAGCAAGAATAAACACTTTTCCGTCGTCGTCGATGTCGATTTTAACGCCGGTGTCTGCAATGATTTTCTGAATAACCTTACCGCCCGTTCCGATAACGTCACGGATTTTTTCAGGGTCAATCTGCATTGTAACCGCTTTGGGAGCGTATTTTGAAAGTTCTTTTCTCGGTTCGGGTATGGTTTTGAGCATAACCTCGTCGAGAATGTATTCCCTTGCGGTTTTGGTTTTCGCAAAAGCTTCTTCGATAACTTCATACGAAAGTCCCGTAACTTTTATGTCAACCTGAATTGCTGTGATACCTTTTTTGGTGCCTGCAACCTTAAAGTCCATATCGCCGAAGAAGTCCTCAAGTCCCTGGATATCAACAAAAGTGAGGTGGTCGTCGCCGTCTGTAACAAGACCGCACGAAATACCCGCAACGGGCGCTTTAATCGGAACGCCTGCGTCCATAAGCGCGAGTGTGCTTCCGCATACACTGCCCTGCGAAGTTGAACCGTTCGAGCTTAAAACCTCCGACACAAGACGGATTGCATACGGGAATTCTTCAACCGACGGAATTACCGGCAAAAGCGCTCTTTCAGCAAGTGCGCCGTGACCGATTTCACGCCGTCCCGGGCCTCTCGACGGACGTGTTTCGCCGACTGAGTAAGACGGGAAGTTATAATGATGCATATATCTTTTTGTTTCGTCCTCGTCAAGACCGTCGAGCATCTGAACGTCTGCAAGCGCGCCCAAAGTTGCAACGGTGAGAACCTGCGTCTGACCTCTTGTGAAAAGTCCCGAACCGTGAGTTCTGGGCAAAAGACCGACTTTCGACGAAAGCGGACGGATTTCCAAAAGTCCTCTGCCGTCAACCCTCTTGTGGTCTTTGATGAGCCATTTTCTCACAACTTCTTTCTGAAGTTTATAGAGACATTCGCCGAATGCCGCCTGCATATCGGGATACTCCTCCGCAAAATGTTCGTTTATTTCGTCGCCGACTTTATTCACCTGAACGTCACGTGTGTGTTTGTCGGGCGTGTCGAGCGCTTTTTCAACTTTTTCGTAAGCAAAAGCTTTGATTTTTTCATACAAATCGTGGTCAACCTCAACGCTGGGATAGCTGAATTTCGGTTTGCCGACTTCTTTTGCCATATTATCAATGAAATCGCAAAGTTTTTTGATTTCCTCGTGAGCGGTTTTGATAGCTTTAAGCATAACGTCCTCGGGAACTTCCTTTGCGCCTGCTTCAATCATAACAACCTTTTCTCTTGTAGCGGCAACTGTAAGCTCAAGGTCGCTTTTTTCACGCTGTGCAAGCGTGGGGTTTATAACGATTTCGCCGTCAACAAGACCCACAAAAACGCCTGCAACGGGACCGTTAAACGGAATATCCGAAATAGCGAGCGCCGCGCCTGTGCCTATCATAGCGGCAATTTCGGGTGAATTGTCAATTTCAACCGACATAACGGTTGCGACAATGCTCACATCGTTGCGCAAATCCTTCGGGAAAAGCGGACGGATAGGTCTGTCGATAACACGTGATGTAAGGATAGCTTTTTCGCTCGGTTTGCCCTCACGTCTTATAAATCCGCCGGGAATTTTGCCGACTGCGTAAAGCTTTTCTTCGTAATCAACGCTCAAAGGGAAAAAGTCTATTCCCTCGCGCGGTTTTGACGACGCGGTTGCATTAACCAAAACAACCGTATCACCGTATCTTACCAGCACGGAACCGTTTGAAAGACCTGCAAGTTCGCCGGTTTCGAGAGTAAGCTCTCTGCCTGCTAAAGTCGTGGTAAATTTCTTCTGCATTTTATCCTCCTAAAGTTTTAAGCCGTCTACCGACCTTTAGCCATTAGATATACCGTTTTTATCGGAAAACAATGCAAAAACAGCATATCTAATCGCTAACTTTCGGTAGATGCCTTGTTTAATTTTTCTTAAATGAATGAAAACAGACAAAGAACGGCTCTTATCAAAAAACCGCCTTTGTCCTGTTTTTATTACTATTTTCTGATGTTTAATTTTTTAATGATTTCACGGTATCTTTCGATATCGATTTTCATCAAATAATTAAGCAAACCGCGTCTGTCACCGACCATCTGCAAAAGACCTCTGCGTGAGTGATGGTCTTTCATATTCTTTTTAAGATGCTCTGTCAGGTGATTGATACGGTAAGTCAAAATGGCAATCTGAACTTCAGGCGAGCCTGTATCGTTCTCATGTCTTTTGTAAGTATTGATAATCTCCTGCTTAACTTCTTTCTGCATAATATTCACCTCCGAATTTTAAATCGCCGCGCCACAAAGCAAAGGTTGGTGTGTCCGAAAACCTTGTGACGGGTTAACAACTATTAGATTATATCACATATTTTTCTAAATGTAAATATCTTTTTTAAAAATTTTTAAAATTATTTTTAATATATGTTTTATCCCGTTTAAGCTGGCAAACAAGCGCGTCAACCGACGGGAACCTGATTTCATCTCTTATTTTGTCCAAAAAACAAATTTTCATTTTCTCTCCGTACACATTTTTGTCAAAATCAAAAATGTGCGTTTCAGTGCGCACTTCTATGTTTTTATCAACCGTCGGATTGTCGCCGACGTTTGTCATTGCAAGATACTTTTCTTCGCCGTAAATTACATAAGACGCATAAACGCCGTTCTGCGGAAGTATTCTTCCCTTTTCCGCGGCAAAATTCACCGTCGGAAAGCCGATTTTTCCGCCCAGACGCTTGCCCTCCGTGACAGTTCCTTCAATCGAAAAAGTTCGTCCCAAAAGCGCATTTGCCTTTTTGATATTTCCGTCCGAAATACAGCTTCGTATAAGGCTGGAACTTACCGTTTCGCCGTCAATTTTAAGACGCTCAACAACGGTAAAACCGATATTTTTCTCATTGCACATTTTTTCGAGCATACAAACGTCACCGCGCTTGTCCTTGCCGAAATGCCAGTCGTCGCCCGACACAATGTGCTTTGCATTAAACTTTTTTACAAGAATTTCGTTAAAAAAATCCTCCGCGCTTGTGTTTTTAAAATTATCGTCAAAATTCTGACAATAAAGACAGTCAATGCCGTAATTTTCTAAAAATTCTTCTTTTTCTTTCTTTGAAACAATAAATCCGTCCGAAATATTGTCAAACGTAAAAATCACCGTTTTAAGGTGTTTTTCGGCGGATATTTTTTTCATTGTGTCAATAATTTTTTGATGTCCCAAGTGGAGCGCATCAAATTTTCCGAGGGCGATAACCGTATCGTGCAAAAGATTAAAACCGTCTTTTAAAATTTCCAAAATTATCCCCCTTATATAAACCTATCCGAAAAGTTTTTCGGACGTTATAACGTTTCGTCCGTTGTATTTTGAAACGCGCGCAACGCATAAAAATACGCCGTTTTCGTCATACACTCTGTAACGTCCGACGGGCGCGGAAACAGTGGTTTTTGCACCGTTCACAAGACGTTTTTTCGTATCAAAATCCGCATTGAACGTCGGCAGAGATTTAAACACAAAATCGGTGTTTATAAGATATTTCTCATATCCGTCCTCTTCGAGTTTTGCAAGCGTAACCGCGTTTTCAATGTCAAACCCGGCGCTTTTTGTGCGCACAAGGCTTGTCATACACCCGCCGCACGAAAGCTTTTCGCCTATGTCACTGCAAAGCGTGCGGATATATGTGCCTTTTGAGCACAAAACTCTGATTTTTGCCGTGTCACTGCCCGTTTCCAAAATGGCAATTTTCTTAATTGTAACTTTTCTTGCGCTTCGTTCCACCTCAACGCCCTTGCGCGCGTATTCGTAAAGCTTTTTACCGCCGATTTTCACCGCGGAATACATTGGCGGTATCTGCTCTATTTCACCCTCAAACGACATAACCGCATTTTCGATTTCACCTTTTGAAAGCAAAACGCTTTTTTCTTCAAGAATATTTCCGAAAATATCCTGTGTGTCGGTCGTAATGCCGAATTTGATTTCCGCGATATATTCTTTATCGGAATTAAGAACCATATCGCACACCTTTGTTGCCTTGCCGATGCAAACGGGCAAAACTCCTGTTGCCTCGGGGTCGAGCGTGCCGGTGTGACCGATTTTGCGCGTGCTGAGTATTCGGCGCATTTTCGCCACAACGTCGTGCGACGTAAAGCCTTTTTCTTTATTTATAACTATAATGCCGTTAATATTTGCGTTATCTGATTTCATTTTCAATCGCCTTTAAAAGTTTTTCAACCGCCTCGTCATACGGAATTTTAAAGCTTACGCCCGCTGCCCTTTTGTGGCCGCCGCCGCCGAATTTTGCAGCAATCTCCGACACATTCACAAATTCGTTTGAACGAAGGCTGAATTTAATTTCATCACGCTTGATTTTTGCAAAAATCCCGACTTCAACGCCTTTTACCGAGCGCGGAATACTTGTCAGAAAATCTGCGTCATCAAACGTGAAACCATTATTTTCAAGATATTCGTAATCAACGCACATAACCGAAATTTTTCCGTTGTGATAAAACTTTAAACTCTCGAGAACGTGCTGTTTCATCCTTAACTGTTCAACGGTAAATTCGTCAAACATAGCGTGCGAAAGATTTGAAAATTCGCCGTAAATTTTGCGGAGCGAACCGGCAATTTCAAACGTTTTTTCGGAGGTGTTTGAATATTTAAAACTGCCCGTATCGCTTGCAATCGCGCAGTAAAGATATTTTGCGCAGTTTTTGCCGATTTCCGCATCAAGCGACTTTGCAAGAGAAAACACAATTTCTCCCGTTGCACTCGCGTCGGCGTCAATATAGTTAAAATCCGCAAAACCTTTGTTTGTAACGTGATGGTCTATACAAAACGAATTTCCGCACGCTTCAAACAAAGTTTTATCAAACATACGCTCTTTGTCCGCACAGTCCTCTGCAAACGCGGTTTTCGGCGCATAATTTTCGGGCGCGGTATAACCGCAAACGTCAATAAATCCGAGGTTTTTGGGCATGTTTTCCGATATATCCGCAACGTATGCGGTTTTGCCGATCTTGCGCAAAACATCGCACAGCGCAAGTGCGGATCCCACCGCATCGCCGTCCGGATTTATATGCGGAATGATTATAAAATCGTTAAAATCTTTAATTTTTTCGGAAAAATCAATTAAATTCACTTGTCTGTTTCCCTCTCGCCATTATTGATTTTGTGAATAAGCTCGTCAATATGAATACCGTATTCGACGCTGTTATCCTGCACGAATTTAAATTCGGGAGTAATTCTCAAATCGAGTCCCGACGAAATTTCGTGCCGTATAAACCCTGCCGCAGAATTTAACGCGGTGATAGTGTTTTTTTTCTGCTCGTCCGTTCCCATAACGCTTATATGCGCCTTTGCGTACTTTAAGTCTTTTGTTATGTCAACCGCAACAACCGAAACCACATCTGCAATACGAGGGTCTTTAAGCCGTCTTATAATACCGCTCAATTCGCGTTTTACTTCTTCTTTAATTCTTTCAAGTCTGTTGCTTGCCATAAACACACCGCCTTTTTATCTCTTTACTTCCTCCATAACGAACGACTCGATAATGTCACCGTCCTTTATGTCATTGAAGTTTTCAATTCCGACACCGCACTCGTATCCTGCGGCAACTTCTTTCGCATCGTCTTTAAATCGTTTCAAACTACTCAAAACGCCCTCGTGAACGATAATACCGTCACGGACAATACGTGTCTGCGAATTTCTTGTAATTTTACCGTCCTGAACGTATGCACCGGCGATTGTGCCGACACCCGACACTTTAAACGTCGTTCTGACCTCTGCGTGACCGAGAACATTTTCTCTAAACTGCGGTGCGAGCATACCTTTCATAGCGGCTTCGATTTCTTCAATAGCGTTGTAAATAACCCTGTAAAGTCTGATGTCCACCTCGTCGCGTTTTGCCGACGCCGCCGCACCCGAATCGGGACGAACATTAAATCCGACAATAATCGCATTCGACGCGGACGCAAGCATAACGTCCGACTCGGTGATACCGCCGACACCGCCGTGTATGCATTTTACCCTTACTTCGTCGTTTGAAAGCTTTTCGAGCGACTGTTTAACCGCCTCAACACTGCCCTGAACGTCTGCTTTCACAATAATGTTAAGGTCCTTAACCTCGCCCTCTTTAATCTGGTCAAACAATGCGTCGAGCGACACCGCCTGACGTGAAACAGTGTTTTCGTCCTTAATTTTCTGTTTTCTCTTTTCAACGACACTGCGCGCTTTTTTCTCGTCGGTTACGGCATAGAAAATATCTCCGCCGACCGGAACTTCGTTAAGACCGACAACCTCAACCGGAACGGACGGACCTGCTTTTTTAACCGACGCACCGCGGTCGTCAACCATTGCTCTTACTCTGCCGACTGCCGTGCCCGCAACGATAATATCGCCCACACGGAGTGTACCGTTTTGAACAAGAACCGTCGCAACAGGACCTCTGCCCTTGTCAAGCTGTGATTCGATAACGGTACCTTTTGCCTTTCTGTCGGGGTTTGCTTTGAGTTCTTTCATCTCGGCAACAAGCAAAACCATTTCCAAAAGACCGTCAATATTCTGTTTGTATTTTGCCGAAATCGGAACGCAGATTGTGTCACCGCCCCAAGCCTCGGGAATAAGCTCATATTCGGTGAGTTCCTGCATAATTTTATCGGGATTTGCACCCTCTTTGTCGATTTTGTTAATTGCAACAATAATTGTAACGCCTGCCGCTTTGGCATGGTTTATTGCTTCAACCGTCTGCGGCATAATTCCATCGTCCGCCGCAACAACAAGGATTGCAATATCGGTAACCTGTGCACCGCGCGCACGCATAGCTGTAAACGCTTCGTGTCCCGGTGTGTCGAGGAATGTGATTTTTTTATCGTTTACGCGCACTCTGTACGCACCGATGTGCTGTGTGATACCGCCTGCCTCGTTCGCAATAACGTTGGTGCTTCTGATAGCGTCCAAAAGCGAGGTTTTACCGTGGTCAACGTGACCCATAACAACAACAACCGGCGAACGCGGTTTTAAGCTTTCGGGCGAATCCTCGGTGTCGTTAAAGAGCAAATCTTCTTCGGTAACGATAATCTCTTTCTCGATTTTAAAGCCCAAATCTTCGCCGACAAGCGACGCGGTATCAAAATCAATCACCTGGCTGATTGCCGCCATAATGCCGAGTTCAAAAAGTTTTTTAACAACCGTTGCCGCCGGAACCTCCAAACGCGCGGCAAAGTCGCCGACAGAAATTTCGTCGGGCACCAAAACGGTTTTAACCTCAACGGTTTCTTTCTTTTCTTTCTCTTTTTTCGCCGCAGGGATGTTTGTCTTTTCGGGCTTTTTGTGCTGATTGCCCTTTTTAAGTTTCTGCTTTTTCTCAACATTCGATACCTTTTCAATATCGACAAGTTCTTCTATTTTTTCGGTATCGAGTTTTTCAAGGTCAACAACGTTCTGACGCGTGTCAACAACTTTAAGATTGTCCTGTTTAACGATTTTAAGCGACTCCTCGCTCACTTCCTCGTCGAGAACAATCTCCTCTTTAAACTCAATGCCTTTCTTTGCGGCTTCTTCTTTTTTCGCCTGTTTTTCAGCCTCTATTTTAGCCTTTTTCTCCTCGGCTTTGTGAGCAAAATATTCTTCAAGCGTCATTTTGTCGTCATATTTATTCATATAAATCGAAAAAATGAGATTGATGTCGTCGGGTTCAAGCTTTGCCGAGTGATTTTTCATCACAATGCCGTAATCGGCAAAAATACCGATAAGCTCTTTGCTCTGAACGCCGAAATCCTTTGCTATTTCGTGAATTTTTGGTTGTGCCAAAACTACCACCTCCGTTAATTTTGCGGCAGACTCTTTTCAATCAGTCCTGCCAGTCCCTCGTCGCAGACCGCAACAACCGCGTTGTGCGTGTTGCCTATGCTGTGCCCCAAAGAAACCGAATCGCCAAAAAATACATATTTGACGTCATAAAATTTACAGCTGTTAGTGACGCTTTTAAGTGTGTTTTTTGCAGTGTCACAGCCGATAATCACAAGCTTTGCACTGCCCGACGAAATCGCGTCCTTACAGTTTTTCTCACCGCTTACAAGTCTGCCTGCTTTTTTTGCAAGACCTATAAGCATATATGTTCGCTCCATTTTAATCACCGATAATTTCGTTAAGTTTTTGATAAATGTCCGCGCAGTCCGAAAGTTTCAGCGTGCGCGAAAGACGGTTCTTTTTTTCCGCTTTTGCAACGCATTTTCCGTCACGGCAAATATATGCCCCTCTGCCGAAAATTTCTTTGTCCGCATTTACAAAAACTTCGCCGTTTTTATTTTTAACGATTTTTATAAAATCAGCTTTTCCGCCCTTTTTTCCGCATCCTATGCAAGTGCGGACGGGCAAAAATTTACTCTCGCCCACAGTGTGTCACTCCCTACTCGTCGCGGTCGCTTTTGATGTCGATTTTATAACCCGTAAGACGCGCCGCAAGACGTGCGTTCTGTCCCTCTTTGCCGATTGCAAGAGAAAGCTGTGTGAAAGGAACGATTATATGCGCCTGTTTGTTTTCAACATCAACATTGAGCGATACAACCTCGGCAGGACTCAAAGCCGCTCTGATAAATTCTTCGGGATCGTCACTGTATTTTACAATGTCGATTTTCTCGCCGTTAAGCTCGTTGATAATAACCTGAACCCTTGCGCCCTTTGCACCAATGCACGCGCCTATCGGGTCAACGTTTTCATTGTTGGTTTTAACCGCCATTTTTGTCCTTGAACCTGCCTCGCGCGAGATACTCATAATTTCAACTATGCCGTCCTGAATTTCGGGAATTTCATTTTCAAAAAGTTTCTGCACAAGTGCTGCTTTTGCTCTCGAAACCGTGATAACAGGGCCTTTTGTGGTCTTTTTAACCTCGGTTACATAAACCTTTAAATGCTGGTGAAAATCGTACATTTCAGTGGGAACCTGCTCGGAAACCGGCAAAAACACCTCCGCTTTTCCTGCATCGAGATAAATATTTCTGCGCTCAATTCGCTGAATAATTCCCTCGATAACCGTGTGTTCCTTTGCCGAAAATTCTTCGTAGATGTTTTCTCTTTCAACCTCGCGGATTTTCTGCGTAACCATCTGCTTTGCGGTCTGTGCGGCAATACGTCCGAACGTTTTCGGCGTTGCCTCAATTTCAACCTCACTGCCGATGTCATACTGCTTGCTGATTTTGTGCGCTTCTTCAAGCGAAATTTCGGTTTGGGGGTCTGTAACCTCTTCAACAACCGTTTTTTTCGCAAAAACTCTTACAACGCCCGTTTCGTTGTCAATACTGACAAAAACGTTATCCTGATTTGTTTCGTAATTCTTTTTGTAAGCGGATATAAGCGCATTTTCAATCGTTTCAAGCAAAACTTCTTTTTTGATATTTTTTTCTCTTTCAATTTCCTCCAACGCCAATATGAACTCACTGTTCATTTTTCTTCAACGCCCCTTTTCAAAATAGTTATTTAAAAAATTACCGCCAATTTTATACTCGAAATTTTGTCAAGCGGAATTTTGATTTCGCCGTTATCGTCGATTGTCACATAATCGTCGCCGTAACCTGTGAGCGTACCGCTCAAAAACTTTGCGCCGTTGATTTTTGTAAACAATCCCACATCAACCGTTCTGCCTTTATATTTTTCGTAATCTTCTTTGTTGCGCAGAGGTCTGTCTATGCCGGGCGACGAAACCTCAAGCATATACGCATTGGAAATCGGGTCGCTTTCGTCAAGCAAATCCGAAAGGTATCGGCTGACATTCTCGCAGTCGTTTATGGAAATGTTTTCATCGGGATTTTCCTTTTCGATAAAAACTCTCAAAACATAGTCCGCGCCCTCTTTTTTATATTCAATGTCAAAAAGCGAGCAGTCATATTTTTTTGCCGCGTCCTCAGCAAGCGATTTTACAACTTCCGTGATTTTAGCCATTTTAACACCTCCGCGTACATTGCACATTTTTGTGCAGTGCAAAAAATTACCTCATACAATACGAAAGAGTGGGTTTAGCCCACTCTCTTGTCAAGTCAATATTCAGTATATGGATATTCTACCACATATTTTATGAAAAATCAAGGCTTTTTTGTACTTTTTTTGAAAAATGTATGTAAATAACGGATATTTTATGCCCAAATACTCAAATTCGGAATTGTTTCGGGCATAAAAAAACTTCGGCAAAGCCGAAGTTTTTAAAATTATTCCTCGTCGTCGCAGCCGCAGCAATCGTCGCAGTCGCAGTCGTCAAAATCAATGTCGATTTTTGTTTTGCAGTTGGGGCAGTAAATGTCCTCGTCTTTCAAAAGAGTATCCTCGTCAACGCATACGATTTCGTGGCACTCGGGGCATTCAACCTCGTAATACTCATCGTCATCACAGCAGTCATCGCAATCGCACTCATCACAGTCGAGAAGCTCTTCTTCAACAGCCGCCAAATCTTCGTCGATTAAGTCAACCTGCTCTGCAACCTCGTCCTGATAATCGTACAAATCGTCGATAGACTCATTGATCTCGTCCAAAACAGAAAGCAAAGCTTTAAAAATTTTGCCCTCGTTAGATTTGTCGTCGAATTTCATACCTTCCATTAAACCTTTAACATATGAAAGCTGATTTGATATATTTTCCATAAATTTAACCTCCCTTTAAATAAAAAACTGATTTAGAAAAAGCTTTACGCTCTTTCCATATATTCGCCTGTTCTTGTGTCAATTCTAATCATTTCGCCCTGGTCGATAAAGAGCGGAACATTAAGTGTCGCGCCCGTTTCAACGGTTGCGGGTTTTGTAGCGCCTGTCGAAGTATCGCCCTTAAATCCCGGTTCGGTTTCGGTAACCTGAAGTTCAACGAACGTGGGGGGTTCAACGCCGAAAACATTGCCTTTATACGAAAGCACTTTGACAACCATATTTTCTTTTACGAATTTGAACGAATCACCGAGAGCCTCTTTGTTAAGCGGCATCTGCTCGAATGTTTCCTGATCCATAAAGTAATACAATTCGCCGTCTGTATATAAATACTCGTAGTCCTTTCTTTCGATATGCGCTTTGGGCATTTTTTCGGTAGGTCTGAAAGTTTTTTCAACCACCGCGCCTGTGATAACGTTTTTAAGTTTTGTTCTTACAAAAGCAGCGCCTTTACCGGGTTTAACGTGCTGAAATTCCACAATCTGGAAAACGTTGCCGTCAAGCTCAAAGGTAACGCCGTTTCTGAATTCACCTGCTGAAATCATTTTAAAAATCCTCCTGTAACTATATTCTAATGACGGTTTTAACCGACAAAAATTCCATAATATTTATTTTAACCTATTTTTTGCAAAATAGCAAGTGTTTTTTTAAAATTTATCAATAATATTTCCTATTTTACATAAATAAGCCTTAATTTTTGCAATTTATAATAGAATTTTAGCCGATATGCTTCAAATCTTTTTCCGCTTTTGTGAGTATTTCAACTCCGTTCTTTTTAATGCAAACCATATCTTCAATTCTCACACCGCAAAAATTCGGAATATAAATGCCCGGCTCAACCGTGACGATATTTCCGGGTTTTAATATCGTTTTATTTTTCGGCGAAAGTGTCGGCTGTTCGTGAATGTCAAGCCCTACCCCGTGACCGAGCGCGTGACCGAATGTACCTTCGTAGTCTTTGTTGATGATATTCTCCGCGGTAAAATGCGCATTACAGCACATCTCGCCCGATTTAAGCATATCCTCCGCCGTTTTCTGCGCTGTTAAAACTGTATCGTAAACCCTTTTTGCCTCGGCTGAAATCTCGCCGACCGCAAAGGTACGCGTAATGTCCGAGCAGTATCCGTTGTAAACACAGCCGTAGTCAAGCACAACCAAATCACCGTATTCAAGCTTTTTGGACGTCGGCGTTCCGTGAGGGAGCGCACCGCGCGCACCCGACGCGCAGATTGTATCAAACGAATTTCCGCTTGCGCCGTTTCTCTTCATAAAAAAGTCAATTTCGTTTGCAGCATCAATTTCCGTCATACCGGGTTTTGCAAATTTTATAATATGCTCAAACGCTTTGTCCGCAATGTCAACCGCTTTTTTGATATTTTTAATTTCCGCCGCACTCTTTTTTGCACGGAAATTGTAAATTGCACCGCCGACGCACGCAAGCTTGTTGAAAATTTTTGAAAATTTCGCAAAAGATGCATATGAAATTGAAAGATTTTCAAATCCCGTATGCTTTAAATTTGCCGTCATAGCCTTTAAATCGGCACTTTTTACGTCGATGATCTCATAGTGCGGACACTGCATTTTCGCCTGCGTGATATATCGAAAATCCGTAATAAGATAGAGAAAATCAAGTCCGATTATAAGATATGCGCTTGTGCCTTTGTATCCGCTGTAATAAAAAACATTTTTAAGATCGGTCACAAGCATACTGTCAAGCTTATTTTTCACAAGAAAACTTCGCAGTTTTTTAATTCGTGAAAGCGTTTCGTCTGCCATTATAAAAATCCTTTCGGTGCTTTATTTTTGTGCAAGGTACATATTTTTCATTTCGAGAGCGTCCTCCGCCATTGTTCCGTTCGACTCGCAGATGATTGTGGGCGAAAGATTTTTCTTATAAATTATCTCCGCAATGGGCAAAAATTCGGGACCGTACATCGTGTCAGCAAGCGTGTGATGCTTCTTTTCACCGCCCTGCGTAAATTCGATACGGCTGAAATGCGAATGAAAAATGTTAAGTCTGTCGTGCCCCAAGCCGTTTTCGATTTTATCAAAAATTTCGAGGTAGTCGGAATATTCCTTAAGCGAGCCGAGTCCGCGCGCATTAAGATGTCCGAAATCTATCGTCGGCAAAAGATAATCATCCAGTCTGCAAAGTTCTATAACCTCGTCCAAATCGCCGAGCTGATTTATTTTTCCCATAGTTTCGGGGCAGATGTGCACGTGCGAAAGCCCGAGTTCTTTTGAACGTTCAAGCGCAATTTTGAGCGTTTTTTTCGCATATTCCATAGCAACGCGTCTGTCCATTTTCGCGCACGCGCCCGAATGAACAACAATCCTGTCAGCGCCCATAAAATCCGCCGCCGCAAGGGTATCGGTGATGTATTTCACGCTTTTTTCGCGTTTTTCCTCGTTGTCGGTTGCAAGGTTAATGTAATACGGTGCGTGAATACTTAATTTTATGCTGTTTTCCCTCGCCTCATTTCCAAGTTTTTCGGCAGTCGGCTGTGTGATTTTCACGCCCTTCGAGCATTGATATTCATATGCGTCAAGACCCTTTTCTTTGAGCCATTTCGGCATTTGGAGCGACGATTTGTAACCCTCGTTATAAAAACTCTCCGAATTTCCGCTCGGTCCAAAATATACCATAAATTTATTCTCCTTTGCCTGATTTATGAAGTTTGTTTTTCGGCGCGTTCAGCCTCTTTTTTGTCCATATATTCGCACAAAAGCGTTTTTATAAGCGCCGCAATCGGCACTGCGAGAAGTATTCCGGCAATACCGAAAAATCCGCCGCCGACGAGTATTGCAAAAATTACCCAGAATGGCTTTATCGAAAACGAATTGTTTACAAGGTTCGGCTGAATAACATTCGCGTCAATCTGCTGTAAAATTATAAGTGCAGCCGCCGCCCAAACGCCTTTCATAAAGTTTGCAGTAAAGCAGGTTACAATCGCCGTCAGCGCCGTTGCGATTATCGCGCCGAAATACGGAATAAGATTGAACGTTCCGAGCATAAGCGCGAAAATGTGTGCGTATTTCACCTTTAAAATCGTCAGCACAATAAACGAAAGGATAAACACAGCAACCGCGTCGATAAGCAGACAATAGAGGTATTTATAAACAAATTCAGTCGCCATTTTAACACATCTTGCAACTTTGTTATATGTTTTTTCGCGCACAGCAATTTTGAAAAATCTTTTTGCGGTGTTTTTTAATCTGTCGCGGTCAAGAAGGACATAAACCGAGATTATAAGTCCCATAAACACATTTACAAATGCGGCTGAAAATCCCATAACGCCCGACGCATACTGATTTATGCTCTCGAATTTCACATATTTCATAATGTTATCGACACTTACAAGTTTTTCGAGATAATCAAGGTCGATTTTCACAATATCAAGACTGTTCACATAGTCGGTCATACGCTCAATAAGCGCAGGCACCTGATACACAAAATCGCCGATGTTTTTAACAAGAGGCGGAATTAAAAAGTAAATAATCGCGCCGAAAATTCCGAGGACAACCACAAATGTGAGCACAACCGCAAAACCGCGCCTGTTTTTGCGCACAAAATTATTTTTACACCTATGAAATAGCGTTTCAAACTTTATGCAAAGAGGATACAGTAAAAGCGCGATTGCAAATCCCCAGCCGAACGGTGCAAGAATTTTCAAAAGCTTTTTAAACCAGTCGATAATCACACCGAAGTTGTCAAACGTTTTATAAACCGCAATGAGCAGAACTCCGATTATAAAAACGGCAATATAGCTTTTTTGAAATCTGTTTTTCAAAAAATCACTCCTTAAATTTTATTACAAATACCTCCCCACATATTATGGGGAGGTATTTAAGGCTTTTATGCCGTTTTTTATTTAAAAATTACGATAGCTGTGATAGCACCTTCGTCGTTGCGCGATGCAAAAATTCTGGAAGCTTCATTTACGCCGTTGCCTGTAATTGACTGCATTACAGACTCCGCATTCTCGTAGAACACGATCATATCGTCCGTGTTTTTAGCCGAGGAATCAATAACCGTAACTTTTACAGAGCTCGAAACATTAAGAATTGTCGGTTCAAGAGCATCAATTTTTTCCTGATAGTTGCCATCAGTGTCGCTGATGTCTTTGACAGAAGCGTTTGTAACAATCTGGAGCTGACCGTCCTCGTAAGAATATACAACACCGAAATATGCGTTGTAGTGGTCGCCGTTTGTTCCGGTTGCGTGATTGATGTGGAAATCAGCAACGTTTCCGTTCAAATCATAAAGATTATCAGCATCGCAAACTTTATTTATAAGACCAACCAAACCGTCTTTCAAAGCAAATTTAACAATGTCGCCGCTCTTAAGATTCGAAACATCAATCTTTCCGTCTGTTTCAACTTCGTTTACTTTCTTGTTGTCGCCGGTATTGTTTGCAAGCAAGTCGTAATAGTAAATCTTTTTGGCTTTATCACCTTTGGTGTTAATAACGTCCTTGATTTCCTTAATCATATACGCTTTCATAGAACCGGTGATTTCAAGACCCGCACCGCCGTATACAACTACAATTTCTGCATTTTTGGTTGTAGCGTCAACATTGAACGCGTTAACGTAGAATGTTTTGTTATCGGTAAATTTGCTCGGTGCTTTTGTGTAAACTTCGTAATCGTCCTCTTCGCTTCTGTCGGTAGGAACAAAGAATACTTTTGTCGATACCGTGTTTGTAGCTGTCGAGGTTGTGTATTTTGTATTGAATTTACGTGCAGTTCCCTCCTGGAAGTATCCGCCTGTTTTGTATTTAAGCATTGTATCGGGACTTGAAGGAATACCGAGATTATACTCAAGGCTGTCGGTTTCACCGTCAATACCCGCCGAAACGGTAGTAATACTTGCAATGGTTGTGCTTGCACCCGATGTGGTTTTGAAAATAATCGGCTGCGAATATGTCGCACTCTGTTTGTTTTCATCAGTCAGGTTAGCGTTAATAACGCTCGCGGATTTAAACAAAGGAGTGTCAATCTCTTTGGGGCTGTATTCAAAACCGTTGATTTTAACTTTGCTCTTTAACGAGTAGTCCGTCGGAGTAGCCGAAGCAGATGTTACCATTCTGATTTTTACATCATCTTTGTTTGCACCCTCGGGTTTGATTACATCAACAATGTAACCGTATTTTGCAGTATCTGTCGAAGAAATTGCAACAATTCTGCCCTCGTGGTCGAGGTAGCAGGTTACAACGTCACCTCGGCTCATCTCCTGTGAAGGCTCCTGCTCAACAAGTGCAAGATAATACTGCGACGCTTTAACTTCTTTGCTTCCGATTTCATAGGTATCGTTGGCAGAATCAATACTGTTAACGGTACCCTGTGCCGTTGCGGTAGAAATAATTACCGTTGTTTTCGCATATGTAGCGTCCGTATCTTTGGGCATTGCAATGGAAACAACACTGTTCTGTCTGATTGAACCGAACTGTGCAGCCGAACCCGTTGAAGTTTTGTATTCAATGTTTTCAGCATCCATATCAAGCTTAATGCTCTTTAAAACGTTGCCGTTTTTAACGTATTTATCGGTAATTGTTTTAGATGTCGATTCGCTTGTTCCAACAAAGAATGTTTCGTATGTTGAAACATAAGCGCAGTCATATCTGCCGTTGTCGTCGCCGTCAACAAATTTGATTGTACCGTTGTCAATATCGAAAAGCGATTTGATTTTTGTTTCGTTAACACCGCTTACGCCGACACCGTTGTATATGATTTTCATATTGCTTGCAAATGTTACTTTCGACGTTTTGGAGCTTCCTTCTTTGTAATATTCAAGATAGCTTCCGTCGATTGTATCGATGTCGTCCGCATTTACTTCAACGGTTTTGTTAAGACCGTCCGTTGAAATGCGCTTTATTGTTTTTTTGGAATTTTTAACAGTGTATGTTACGTCGAGATACTGTCCGAGATACTGATACAAATTGTCGATTTTCAAATCGCCGATTTTATATGTTGCCTCGGTGCCTGCACCCTCGTCATAAATTTTGATTTCGTCCATAGAACCGCCGGTTTCGCCTTCAACACCCTGGTTGAAAACTGCGGTAACCATACCCATTACCGACTCTTCATCGTCGTCATCATCATTGTTTTTGATGACAAATCCGCCGCCGGTGCCTGTGTTTCCGCCGGGAATAACGGTAATCTCTTTATTTGAAGTGGTCATATTGCAGATGAGCTGTGCAACCAAGCCTCTGGGCGCAGCGTCTTCCGCCGAACCTGCCGCCTGATTTAAAATGCCTATCTGCTGTGCAACCTTGATGTAGCCGTTATACCACGGATCTGTTTTTTCGATAACTGTGGAATAACCCATTGCGCAAACAATCATTTTAACCGCTTCTGCGTACGAAACAGTATTTTTTGCTCTGAATGTGCCGTCCTCATAACCGTTTACAATAGATGCCTTAACAGCGTAGTCTATGTAAGGAATTGTCCAGCTTACGGTCGGGTCGGAGTCTACATCTGCAAAACCCGAAGACGCAGCCGTAAGATTTGCCGCCGCGTCTTTGATTTTTGCAACTGTCAAAAGCTTTGCAAACTCACCGCGCGTGATGGTGTCAAGAGGTTTGAATGTTCTTGTGCCGTCCTCTGCAACGTAGCCGTCAACAATTCCGTCAGTATAAAGCTTCTGGATTGCATCGGCATACTGTGTGTCGCTTGTTACGTCGGTAAATGCGGAATCAGCGTTTACTGTAAATGCAAACGTTGAAAGCATAAACACAAAGAGAGTAACGAGCGCCGTTAATCTTTTGATGCTTTTCATAATCATTTCCTCCTAAAGTATGTATATCTACATAGTGATATTGTAACACTACATTGTACAATAAGTCAACACAATATTTCGTTTGAAAAAAATATGTAACATTATCTTAACATTAATTTTTTTGTTTTACCGCTTGTAAAGCTTTATAAGGTCACGGTAATAGTTTTTGTCAATTCCCGAAAGCTGGTCTTTTGTAATGCGGTAAAGCCAGTTGTTCTCGCTTGTTCCGGGAGTGTTAAGTCGCGTGTCCGAACCATATTTTAACAAATCCTGAATCGGCAGAATAACCGTGTCGGCACTGCTTGCAAAGAGCGTGCGCACAATGCTGTCAAAACCGTTTTCCCAATTTTCGTTTTCATATCCGCAGTATTTCAATAGATATTTCTTTTTGTCCGCGTCAAGCTCCCAAAGATAGCCGAGAAGCGTGTTGTTGTCGTGCGTTCCTGTGTATGCGACGCAGTTTTTTATGTAATTATGCGGCAGATGAACATTGTCGTCGTATGACAAAAATCCGAACTGTAAAACTCTCATACCCGGGAAACCGCTGTCCTCGACAAGCCTTTTCACATCCTCTGAAATTTCGCCCAAGTCCTCGGCAATTATCATTTTTCCGTCCGCGGTTTTTTTGATTTTTTCAATAAAATCAAGTCCCGGACCTTTCACCCATTTGCCCGACGCAGCGGTTTTTGCGTCCGCCGGTACCGACCAGAACGACTCAAGTCCTCTGAAATGGTCAATGCGTATGCCGTCAAACATTTTGAGCATATGGCTTATTCTGTCAACCCACCATTTGCAGTCGTTTTTCTTCATTTTATCCCAGTCGTACAAAGGATTTCCCCAAAGCTGACCGTCTTTTGAAAAATAATCGGGCGGAACACCCGCAACAGACGTCGGATAGCCTTTTTCATCAAGCAAAAATTCGTCCCTGTTGCTCCATACATCACAACTGTCCTGCGACACATAAATCGGAATGTCCCCTATTATGCTGATATTTTTTTCGTTCGCATATTTTTTGATTTCCTGCCACTGATTAAAAAATTCATACTGTATAAATTTCCAGCCGAATAAAATTTTTTCGTCAATGTCAAAGTTTTGCCACTTCTGCCACTCCGCGTCGCTGTTTGCGCTTTTCAGCGCCATAAATTTGCAAAAGTCCGCAAGATAGTTGTTTTCTTCAATAAACTTTTCGATTTTTTCTCTTTCCGCGTCCGGAACTTTTTGCGCACAATCGCACAAAAGCGTCACACGTTCGTCAAACAAGCGTTTATATTCGCACGAATACGGCGTATTCTGTTTTTGACGGTTTAACTCGTCATATGTAATGTAACCTTTTTCATACAGTGAATTAAGGTCAACAAAATACGGATTTCCGCCGAATGCCGAATACGATTTATACGGCGAATTGCACTCGTCCGTTGTGCCGAACGGCAAGACCTGCCACACGGAAAATCCCGTGTCGGATAAAAAATCAATAAATTCTTTTGCCTCTTTTCCGAAACTTCCGCACGAATAATCGCCGTAAAGTGTGGAAATGTGCATAAGTACTCCGCTTTTTCTCAATAAAAACTCCCCAATCAGATGAAAAAATAAATATATAATGTAATCTTATCGGTGCAATAATTATATTAGCACAAATTTTTCATTTTGTAAACGTATTTTTTTAACTTTTTTATGGCAAATATGTAAATATATTGTCAATACATTGACAAAATTTTCCCTTTAATGTAATATAATTGTGCAGAGGAGTGATTTTGTGGAAAGTAAAAACAGCATTATAAACGAAAATAACGGTGTTGGATATATAACCTATCCCAACCTTGCAAAACTTGATTTTGTGCGTCACGCAAGCTCGGTGCGCAAAGGCGGAATTTCAAAAATTCCGTATCTTGCGTCAATGAATTTGGGTTTTCATACAGACGACGATACCGAAACGGTGAGGGAAAATTTCAGAATTTTTGCAAAAGCAGTCGGCATTGACGTTAACGATATGGTATCGTCAAGCCAGTTTCACAATGCGAATATTCGCGTTGCAACAGCCTCCGACCGCGGAAAAGGAATTTTGAAAAGCGCGGATTATGAGGACGTTGACGCGCTTGTGACAAACGAAAAGAACGTTGCGCTCACGGTTTTCGGTGCAGATTGTGTTCCGCTCCTTTTTGCCGACAGTAAAAACAAAGCAGTCGGCGCGGCGCACTGCGGTTGGAGGGGAACGTTTAAAGAGCTTGCACCGCTCACGGTTAAGAAAATGAAAGAAATTTATAACAGCAACCCGAAAAATATTTTTGTTGCGATTGCACCGTGCATACACTGCTGCTGCTATGAAGTTGACGAAAATCTTTTTACCGATTTTGAAAATAAATTTCCCGGCATTGCACAAACCGACGCGTTAAGACGCGAAAACGGAAAGTTTTATCTGGACTTGCCGAAAATAAATAAACAGCTTTTGATTAAAGAGGGCGTTCCCGAGGAAAACATACTTATATCCGACCTTTGTTCGGGCTGTGACCCTGCTAATCTTTTTTCGCACCGAAAAAGCGGAGGAAAACGCGGAATTATGGCAAGCGTCATTGAAATAATAAAATAATTTTATGGAAACATTGCAAAACGGAAAAACAGACTTTGATAATAATCCTTATCAAAGTCTGTTTTGTTAAAACTTATATCGCGTTTGGTTATCCGAAATTGAAAATTCCATTTCCAAAATAGGAATTCGGGTTATTCACTTTCGATAATTAAGCGATACTTAAGACATACTCTTTTCGTACTGCTCAATCATTTTTTTAACCATCTGACCGCCGACAGAACCTGCCTGTCTGGAAGTGAGGTCGCCGTTATAACCCTGCTTTAAGTTAACGCCGACTTCTGCAGCAGCTTCCATTTTAAATCTTTCCATTGCCTGTTTTGCTTCGGGAACCATACTTTTTGCCATTTTCCTTTCACTCCTTTTTACGGTTTAAAATGTTTTTTGCAATAAAAGTAATTTGTTATTGCTCTATTATTGTGCTTACATTTGCTTTTAAATATTCTGTAAAATTTTTCATATTATAAATGCAAACATACTTTTGCAAAATTCACCCGAAACAAAATTTTTTATCAAATTTTTATAATGTACCTTTTCTTTTAAAATTCATAATGTTATCTTCCGCTATCATACGTCACATTTCCAAACGAAATATTAACTATTTCCGCATTCTCGTCATCATCTGCTGCACTTGATATAAGCGATTTCTGCACGTTTTCGGGGCAATTTGAAAACGCGATATTTTTAAACTGCACATTTTCAATTCTGTAAGCTTGTGTGACGCGGCATTGAGCCTTAACTGCATAAGATATTTTTTCGGACTCTGCCCCGCATACTATCATTTCGATAAAACTTTTTATAATTCCCCGGTCGTTAAAATGCAGACAAAATTTAAAATCCGCAGTACGTTTTTTAAAAATACCGAGAATATTAAGGCCGGTGATTTTCTTTTCCAAAACGTCGGGCGAAAGTATCAGAACATACCGTTTGTACGGCGTTTTCAGCACTTTGGTGTAGTACGACTCGTATGTATTTAAGAAAATAACATCGCCCTTTTGCGCAATAATTGCCTTGTTGTTTACGGTAATTTCAATCATTCCGCCGGTAACAAACAGTATTTCGTATTCCTCGTGAAAATGAAGCGACAGATTATCGCTTTTAATCTTGTATTGCACAAGCGGTATAAGATTTCCGGCATACATTTCACCCCCGTATAGCACCTTTTTCGCCGTTTGGTTTATGTAATTAAATAAAATATCACACCGCCGTTTGTTTGTCAGCAGACGCATCAATATTTTTGTGTTTTTCGGACATTTCAGCAAAATATTAGATGAAAACAAGTGTTTTGTATTGTATAATATAAAATGAGGTGGTATTTATGCACGATCCGAAAATTTATATAAAAAATTACATAAAAAATATGACTGCGCTGATGAAGTATAAAGACGGCGAAGATTACGAAAAATGAAAAAAATCCGCAAAAGAAAAGCTTTTCTCTCTTTTGGGAATGGACAAATTTCAAAAATGCGATTTGAATTTTAAAATCACGCGCGAGGAAGATACCGAAGACAGGCACGAAATTTATTTTACATATCAGAGCGAACCCGGATACGAACCTGTTGCCTGCCTTGTTATTCCGAAAAATATAACAAAACCGCTTCCGCTTGCGGTTTGTCTGCAAGGACATTCAACCGGCATGCACATATCGCTCGGCAAAATTAAATATGACGGCGACGAAAAGCTTTTGTACGGCGGTGACCGCGATTTTGCCGTGAGAGCGGTAAAAGAGGGATATACGGCGCTTTGCATTGAACAGCGCGGATTCGGCGAATGCGGAGGAGATGAACACGGACCGCAGTGTCATATTTCGACAATGGCAAATCTTTTAATAGGCAGAACCACAATCGGCGAAAGAGTTTGGGACGTTATGCGCGCGCTTGATACTGCCGAACAACACTTTTCCGATTATGCAGACATAAACAAAGTTATTTGTATGGGAAATTCGGGCGTCTTATCCGTGACGGGCATACAGTGCTCATCAAACAGATTTTTACTGTCCTTCGTCATATTCCACCACTCTTTAACGGTGCCGTTTCCGTCTTTATCCTTTGACGCACCCGTGCAGTCAAGGGCGGTTGCACCCGAATTTATAAGGTGAATTATGCCGTTTTTCGCCATTCCTTCAAGTTTTTTGCCTGTTACTCTTTTTACGGAGTCGGGCGACCAGTATGTGCGCACGTCGTGGAAACACGGCGCTTTGCCCGTAAGAAGTGTGGCAAAAAGCATTGAAATGCCGTTTAATGTGTCATTTTCGGTTGCAAAAGCAAACGGCGCTTTTTTGCCGTTCCAGTCAAAGCTCGACGCCATAATCGCCTCGGTAAAGTCGCCGTTGGGAAGCCAGTCCGTCCACATTCTCTGACCCTGAAAACCGCCGGCTATGCCGTTTCTGCCGAGGCTTTCCTCGCACCAGCCCATTTCTTTAAGCTTGGGATTTCAAAAGAGAATATCGCGCACAATTTTACAGTTTTCTTTCCAATACTCGTTGTCTATTTTCCACATTTTGCCGCTAAGATGCAGAAATTTAAACATCGCATAAAGCCGTTTAACCTTAAATGACGGCTTTAAATTTTTTGCGTGTTTCATTACTTTCGACGCTGTTTTATCAAGCTTTTTCAAGAATGTTTTCTTAAATTTTTCGGGCATATCGTTCCAGAATGTTCCCCAAACCGACTGCGTAACAGTGTGCGTCCGCGCAACGCCCCAGTAGTCCATACTGTCTTTGATGTCTTTTACCGCGGACTTCATACCGCCTCCGCCTGCCGTTGTGATGATGACCGCCTGCTTGTTTGCCATATCGAAATTCGGACGGTGAACAAGCCATCTGTAACCGTAGTGGTCTAAAAACGATTTTATCTGCCCCGGCGCGTGAAAGCACCATACGGGCGCGCAGAATATTATAAGACTTGATTTTGCAATCGCATCGTTTATCGGCTTTAAATATTCAAAACCTCCGCATTTTTCCTCTTTGCCGTTAAGACACGCATAGCACCCCCCGCAGATATGAGGCATATCGTCGGGAAGTGTAAATTCAAAAACCTCTCCGACGTTATCAAGCCGTGAAATAAGGTATTTTGCGCCGTTGTATGTACTGCTGTTTTTTCGGTTTGTCGCTTTTATTAAGGTTATGTTCATATTATTACCGCCCAGTTTTTTGCTAACTAACGTTTGTTAGGTGTATTATAATATTATTTATTTTATTTGTCAACAGTAAAACTGTATTGAAAATTTTGAAAATTGCTGATATAATTATAGTATAAATGAAGTTGGGAGATTATATATGAGATATATAGATTTGCACGCGCATCTTGACGGGTCAATTACCGTGCCGATTGCAAAAAAACTTGCAAAAATGCAGTCGATACCTCTGCCCGATGACGAACAACTTAAAAATCTTATAGTTGCGCCCGAAAACTGCAAAAGTTTAAACGATTTTCTAAAATGTTTCAGCTTTCCGCTGTCGCTTTTGCAAACCGAAAAATCGGTGTCCGAGGCGGTTAACCTTGTGCTTTGCGAAATGCAGAACGAGGGCGTTGTTTATGCCGAAATTATGTTTGCTCCGCAGCTGCACACGCAAAACGGAATTTCACAGGAGAATATCGTTTTATCGGCAATAGAGGGACTGAAAAAAGCACCGATATGCGCGAATCTTTTGCTTTGCCTTATGCGCGGAAACGGAAACGAGAGCGAAAACCGCGAAACGCTCCGTCTTGCAGAAAAGCATCTTGTGCGAAACGGCGGAGTCACAGGCATAAACCTTGCAGGCGCGGAGGCACTCTACCCCACCCAAAATTATACCGATATTCTCAACGAGGCGAAAAAACGCGGTATTCCGATGTCGGTTCACGCAGGCGAAGCGGACGGCGCGCAAAGCGTGAAAACCGCAATAGATACCGGCGCGGCGCGGATAGGTCACGGTGTGAGAGCGTACGAGGACGAAGAGGTGCTCTGCCTCATAAAAGAAAAAGGCATCACGCTTGAAATGTGCCCTACGAGCAACAAAATAACAAAAGCAGTTGCCGATATGAAAAATTATCCTTTTATGAAATACCTTGATATGGGTATAAAAGTCACCATAAACACAGACGACAAGGCTATAGAAAACACCACGACTGCACGTGAATTTGAATATATGGAAAAGAATTTTTCACTTTCACGGAAACAAAAAACCAAGGTGCTTGAAAATGCGGTAAATTCCGCTTTTACAACAGATGAAGTCAAAGAAAAATTAAAAAAACTTATTGTGAGCGAATAAAAAACCGCAGAATTCCCATCTGCGGTTTTTTTATTTATTGATTACAATTTTTTCGTTCATACTTCCCGTACGGTATCCCTGCAAATCCATCGTCACATATGAAAATCCGAGCGCTTTCATATCTTTATACAAATTTTCCCGTATTGCAAGCAATTTTTCAAACTCATCAGGCAGTATCTCTATGCGCGCAATATCACTGTGAATACGAACCCTGAACTGCTTAAAACCCGAGACGCGCAATATCCGCTCCGCATTTTCAACCTGTTTCAGCTTTTCAGCGGTGATTTCCTCACCGTATGCAAATCGTGACGCAAGACAGGCAAAAGATGGTTTATTCCAAGTAGGCAGACCGAGCTTTTCGGACATTTCGCGAATTTCACGTTTTGTAAAGCCTGCCGTTTGCAATGGGCTTAACACTCCCAATTCGCGGATTGCCTTCATACCGGGACGGTAATCGCCGTTGTCGTCAAGATTTGACCCCTCAACAACTGCTTTTGCGCCGTTCTCCTCGGCGGTTTTCTTTATAATGCCGAATATCTCTTTTTTGCAAATATAGCACCTGTTTATCGGATTTTCTGAAAATCCTTTTATATCAAGCGGTTCGACGTCGCAGATAATTTGTTTTATATTCTCGCGTTTGCAAAAATCCTCCGCCTCGCAAAGCTCATTAGCTGGAATTAACCGAGAGCGCACCGTAACCGCCGCAGCGCCGTTTCCGAGCGCGTCCTTTGCCGCCTTTAGCAAAAAGGTTGAGTCCACACCGCCCGAAAAAGCCACAGCAACACTGCCCAAAGATTTTAATTCATCTGTCAGTTTTTCATACTTACTGCGCATTTTTCTTCGTTTCCTCTCCGATCAGCCGGCGTGCTTCGCTCACGGAAACGCCGAGCTTTTCCGAAATTTTTGCAACATCGTCATATTCGGTTTTTGTGCGTTTCACGCCGTACCCCTCCGAGCATTTAACGCGCACGTCACCGTATTTTGTATTAACAACGCTTTCCGTTCTGTCAAGCACATACCGCTCACATATATTCTGCCTTATGCCGATGGTTGAGGTATATCGGAAAACAGCGCTTATTACCGCATCCTTGTCCGAAATTTTGCAAATGCACGAAAGCAGTGTTCCGGGGCGGTTCTTTTTCATACCTATCGGCACGGTAAAAACATCAATCGCGCCCGATTTCACAAGCTGCTCCGATGCATAGCCGATTTCCTCCGCCGTCATATCGTCAATATTGCATTTTAACTCCAAAACTCTGTTATCTTCATTTTCTGTTTCGCCAATCATAACGCGGATACAATTTGCCGTATCAAAGTCTTTCGTACCCATTCCGTAACCGATTTTTGAAACACGCATAACAGGCATATCGCCGAATTCGTCGGCAAAATGAGCCAAAAGCGCGGCGCCTGTAGGTGTGCACATTTCGTCCCTAATACTTCCGCTGTAAATCGGAATATCCTTTAGTATATATACCGTCGCAGGCGCAGGAACGGGCAATATTCCGTGCGCGCACTTCACCTGACCGCTTCCTACGCGGACGGGCGACGCGATAATTTTATCAACCCCCAGCTCGTGTATAAGCATACAAACGCCTGTAATATCCGTCACGGCGTCCATCTGCCCTACCTCGTGAAAATGTATTTGATCAATCTCACAGCCGTGTGCACGGCTTTCAGCCTCTGCAATAAGGTGGTATACTGCTTTTATATCCGCACGCACCTTTTCGGGAATGTCAAAATGTTCGATGATATGTTCAATTTCGTGCATACCCGTATGGTGATGATGGTGATGTCCGTGCATATGCACGTCCTCGTGCAAACCGTCAACACTGACGTCGGTATGCGTTCCCGTTATACCGCATTTTACGCTTTGAGTTTTCGTTACCGTAACATTAGGGATACCGAGCGCGTTTAATCTGCTCAAAAATCCCTCCGCATCAGAATGAAGCTCCAGCAATGCGGACATCAGCATATCCCCTGCCGCGCCCATATTGCAGTCGATGTATAATGTTTTCATTCGTTAAGTCCTCCCATATGGTTTATCATACTCGCCTGATACGCCGCACCGAAACCGTTGTCTATGTTTACAACGCTGACACCGCTTGCGCAGGAATTGAGCATTGATAAAAGCGCCGCCAGACCGTTAAATGCCGCACCGTACCCTACGCTCGTGGGAACGGCTATAACGGGGCAATCGGCAAGTCCGCCGATAACGCTTGCAAGGGCGCCTTCCATTCCGGCAATCGCAATAATAACGCGCGCGGTCATTATTTCATCTGTATGCGCAAGCAATCTGTGAATACCGGCAACGCCGACATCATACAGACGCATTGTATTGTTGCCGAGCATTTCGGACGTAACCGCCGCCTCCTCAGCAACGGGAATATCGCTTGTTCCGCCCGTTGCGATAACGATTTTCCCGACGCGTTTTTCCGGCATTGAGCCGATAATGCCTATATTTGCCGTATCGTAATATTTAAGCGTAATTTCGCTGTTTATTTTTTCCGCTTTTTCTTTATCGAGCCGTGTGATTAAAATGTCTTTTTGACCGTGCTTTGCAAAAGACTGTGAAATGCCTATGATTTGTTCGGCGGTTTTCCCTGCACCGTAAATCACCTCCGACACGCCCTGACGCGATTTTCTGTGAAAATCGGGTTTTGCATATCCCAAATCTTCAAATGGTTTGTTTTTTATCCTAAGCAACGCGCCGTCAGCGGAAATCTTTCCGTCCGCAACATTCTGCAATAACTTTTTGATTTCATTTTGTTCCATAAATTCACCTTCAAAATGTCCGAACGGTTATTCCCTGTTTTTGAATAGTGCCGTTTTTATTCTGCCTTTCGGGTCCTTTACAAGCAAAATTACAAGCCAAATAACAAGTCCGAGCGCAATCACAGACAAGCCGAGGTAAAAATCATTCAGCATATCAAGCGGTTCGGGAGTGAAATATTCCGCTCCGAGCTTTGCGTATTCAAATATCGCATCCGCAAGCCACATAAGCGACGCTCCCCAAAACATAAAGACGGGAATATGTAAAAGCATATCATTTTCCGCATCGTTTCTGTACCACAAAACCGTACATATAATCGCCGCAAATATTGATGTCAACAGTGTCATTTGTTCTCTCCCCATTTTGCCGTTTTCAATCCGTCATTTACGGCAAATTTCTCAAATTGGTGAACAACTGCCAGCATACCGCCCCAAACGGCAGTAACGATAAGCCCCATTGTAACACCGGTTGTTGCAATTTCCTTCAGCATTTCAAATGCTCCCGTTTGAGTCTGCACCGCGGTCAAAAACGGGAAAAACGGCACAACTTCGCCATGCCAGATGTGTTCAAATGCCAAAAGAGCACTGCCTCCCCACAGCATATTTGAAAGCCACTTCACCTTGCGCGAGAATGGAATTTTGACGTTTGTTTCACCCTCATTTTTCTTTACTTTCTTTGCAATTACCGATACTGCCGCCGCCTCTGCGACAGGTGCAATAAAACAAGCCATTTTTAATATCCTCCTGTTAAATATTTTTTCAAAAGTACGCGCCGCGTCTTCAGACAATGTTCTTATTTTTAAATACTGCGGACAAATTTTTTCGCATTTTACGCATTTTATACAATCTTCTGCGGCTTAAAAATTTCGCACACACTTTGTATGGTGTCCGACTCTTTCTCGTTAAGCAGTTTAAAGTCTTTCATAAAGCTTAAATTGAGTTTATTATATCACTCATAAACGTTACAGTCAATAAATCTTTCTGAAATTCATTTGAATTATTATATAAAAACAACAAAAATAAGGAGGCAATGCAAAACAAATTTGTTCTGCTATGCTTCCTTATAATCTTAAAAATTATCTGTTTTCGTAAACGCTTATTCTGCTCAACGCACGTTTTAATTTTACTTTTGCAAGATTTAATTCGTAGTCGCTTGTTTTCTTTTTCATGGCATTCTCGGCGCGTTTTTTCGCGTCGAGCGCACGGTTTATGTCGATTTCGTCCGCCCATTCAAAGCTGAACGCGATAATTTTCGCATTTCCGTCGGTTACGCAGAGTGTACCGCCGTTGCACGAGCCGACGCGCACTTTGCCGTCTTTTTTCACACGCGCTGTGCCGATTTCAAGCGGAACAACGTAATCCGCGTGGCGCGCAAGTATGCCGACGTCGCCGTTCACCGCGCGGACGATAAGATTTTCTATATTATCGTCAAATTCCAGTCCGCCCGGCGTTACGATTTGAAGTCTAAATTCAGCCAAATTCAAAACCCCCTATCGTTTTTTAGCCTTTTCGACAACCTCGTCAATAGTGCCGGCAAAAAGAAATGCGGATTCGGGAATATCGTCGTGCTTGCCCTCTAAAATTTCTTTAAAACCGCGCACGGTTTCTTTAAGCGGAACGTATTTTCCGGGCATACCCGTAAACTGCTCCGCAACCGAGAACGACTGCGACAAAAATCTCTGCACTTTTCGCGCACGGTTTACCGTGAGCTTGTCGTCCTCCGAAAGCTCGTCCATACCCATAATCGCGATAATATCCTGAAGTTCGTTGTATCTTTGCAAAATTTTCTGCACTCCGCGCGCGGTTTCGTAATGCTCTTTGCCCACAATATCGGGCGAAAGTATTCTCGAAGTTGAATCGAGAGGGTCGACCGCCGGATAAATACCCTGTGACGCAATCTGTCTTGAAAGAACGGTTTTCGCGTCAAGGTGGGCAAAAGTCGTTGCCGGTGCAGGGTCGGTAAGGTCGTCAGCAGGGACGTAAACCGCCTGAACAGACGTGATTGAACCTTTTTTTGTAGATGTAATTCTCTCCTGCAAAGCGCCCATTTCGGTAGCAAGAGTCGGCTGATAACCAACCGCGGACGGCATACGTCCCAAAAGCGCCGAAACCTCCGAGCCTGCCTGGGTAAATCTGAAAATGTTGTCTATGAACAAAAGCACGTCCTGACCGCATTTGTCACGGAAATATTCCGCCATTGTAAGACCCGAAAGCGCAACTCTCATTCTCGCTCCGGGCGGTTCGTTCATCTGACCGTACACGAGCGCGGTTTTATTCAAAACGCCCGATTCTTTCATTTCGTTGTAAAGGTCGTTTCCCTCACGCGTTCTCTCGCCGACTCCCGAAAACACAGAAAGTCCGCCGTGCTGTTTTGCAACGTTGTTGATAAGTTCCATAATAAGCACGGTTTTGCCGACGCCGGCACCGCCGAAAAGACCGATTTTACCGCCTTTTGCATACGGGCAGATAAGGTCAACGACTTTTATTCCCGTTTCGAGAATTTCCGTCGCGCTCTGCTGTTCGTCATAAGCCGGCGGTTTGCGGTGAATACACCATCTTTCCTTTGTTTCGGGCGCAGGAAGATTGTCAACCGGCTCGCCGAGAAGATTGAAAATTCTGCCGAGCGTTTCTTCGCCGACGGGAACGCTGATACCGCTCCCCGTGTCAACCGCTTTTGCACCGCGCACCAAACCGTCGGTCGAGCTCATTGCAATACATCTTACAACGTCATCGCCGATATGCTGTGCAACCTCCGCAACAATGGTTTTTTCGCCGTTTTTCACCTCAATCGCATTCAGAAGATTGGGCAAATGTTCATCATCAAATTTTATATCAAGCACAGGTCCCGTAACCTGCACCACTCTGCCGATATTTTTGTTGTCCATATATCTCACCTGCTTTTCAAATTATTCTTGTGAGCCTGCTACAATCTCGGTGATTTCCTGTGTTATCGCCGCCTGTCTTGCGCGATTGTAGCTTAAATTAAGGTTATTTATCATTTCGTCCGCGTTTTTGTTTGCCGACTGCATAGCATTTCTGCGTGCCGAAAGCTCGGACGCGAGCGACTCTGCAACCGCACCGTAAACAATACCGCCGATATACTGCGGAACGGCGAAATCGAACACCGCCTCATACGACGGTTCGTAAATTATAAGGCTTTTTGTGTCGTTTTTTTCTTCGCCGCGGTAGATAATCGGCAAAACCTCGTCGCTTGCCGGCATCTGGCTTAAAAAATTCACAAATTTTGTGTATTCCACCTTCACCGAGCCGAATTTCCCGTCAAGGTATGCTTTTGAAATTTCTTTTCCTATCGCGTCGCAGTCCGAAATTGATACATCTTCGGTGACGTTATATTTTTTTGTAAAAATTTCCGCACCGCGGTGTTCAAAATGTTCAATCGCCTTTCTGCCTATGGGAAAAACAACGTCACCGTCCTTTAAATCGACCGATTTAAAAAGATTGCTGTTATATCCGCCCGCAAGCCCTCTGTCGCCTGCAATAACGATATGACACGTCGGCTTTGACTCATTGAGCACGCAAAAAGGAGACGAAAAATCTTTGTTGTTCTTCGCAATGCCGTCCAAAGTTTCTTTCAAAATTTCAAAAAAAGGACGGGAATTTTCAATTTTGGCGCTCGCTTTTTTCAGCTTTGACGCCGCGACAAGCTCCATTGCTTTGGTAATCTGCTTGGTGTTTTCAACGCTTTTTATGCGGTTTTTGATTGCCTTCATATTGCCTGCCACAAATATCCCCCCTTATTTGGACGAAAGAAAGCTCTTTTTGCAAGCCTCAACCGTACTTACGATTTTTTCCTCGGTTTCTTTTGTAAGGTCGCCCGTTTTTGCAATTTCGTCTATAATCGACGGCTCATTGTTTTCAATATACGCAAAAAGCGTGTTCTGAAATTCCGCTATATCTTTAATTTCAATATCTTTTAAAAGGTCATTTATAACCGCGTAGATTATAACAACCTGAAGTTCAACCTTAACGGGCGCGTTTCTATCCTGTTTTAAAACCTCCACAATTCGCTCGCCCTGTGCAAGACGTTCCTTCGTGTCGTCGTCAAGGTCGGAACCGAACTGCGCGAATGCCTGAAGCTCACGGTACTGCGAATATGCAAGTTTAAGCGTTCCCGACACTTTTTTCATTGCCTTAATCTGCGCATTTCCGCCGACACGCGACACGCTTATTCCGGGGTTTACCGCCGGCATAATTCCGCTGTGGAAAAGTTCCGACTCAAGGAATATCTGACCGTCGGTGATGGAAATAACGTTTGTCGGGATATACGCCGAGATGTCGCCTGCCTGTGTTTCGATAATCGGAAGTGCGGTGAGCGAACCTCCGCCGTATTCGGGCGCAATTCTCGCCGCTCTTTCCAAAAGACGCGAATGGAGATAGAAAACATCGCCGGGATATGCCTCACGTCCGGGCGGACGGCGGATAAGGAGCGACAGTGCACGGTATGCAACCGCGTGTTTTGACAAATCGTCATAAACTATCAAAACGTCCTTGCCCTTGTGCATAAAATATTCGCCCATAGCACAGCCCGAATAGGGCGCGATATACTGGAGCGGTGCAAGCTCGGACGCGGTGGACGAAACAATGATTGTATAGTCCATAGCTCCGTTTTTTGCGAGCGTGTCCGCAATGGACGCAACGGTTGAATTTTTCTGACCGATTGCAACGTATATGCAAATAACGTCTTTGCCTTTTTGATTTATAATTGTATCGAGCGCGATAACGGTTTTTCCCGTCTGGCGGTCGCCGATGATAAGCTCACGCTGACCTCTGCCGATAGGAATCATAGAGTCAATCGCCTTAATTCCCGTTTGGAGCGGAACGCTTACCGATTTTCTTTCGATAATTCCCGGCGCGTTGCTTTCAATGGGGCGCGTTTCGTTTGTGTTTATAACGCCCTTGCCGTCGATAGGCTGACCGAGCGCGTTTACAACTCTGCCGATAAGCGCCTCGCCGACCGGCACCTCAACAACTTTGCCCGTACGTTTTACAATGTCGCCCTCTTTAAGTTCGGAATCCGAACCGAGAATAACAAGGCTGACGCTGTTTTCTTCGAGGTTTAACGCCATTGCAAGTTCGCCGTTTTCAAACTCAACAAGTTCGTTTGCCATACAGTTATCAAGCCCCGACGCGCGCGCTATGCCGTCGCCGACCTCTATAATGTAGCCCGTTTCTTTCTGCTCGATTTTATTTTCGTAATTCTTAATCTGCGCCTTTATGACGCTTAAGATTTCCTGTGTATCAAGCTGCATTTCTTCACCTTCCTCTTGTCAGGCACAATTATGCCCTGTAAAAAATATGCTTTTTCATATCCTCAAGTCTGCTTTTAACGCTTAAATCAAGCTGTGAATTTTCAAAGCGCACCACAAAACCTCCGAGTATTTCAGCGTCGCACGAAAAGTCGGCGCAAACGGTTTTTCCGGTCATTTTTTCAAGCTTTTTAACAAGATTTTCTTTTTGAACATCAGAAAGTTCAACCGCCGAAATAACGCTTGCACGCTCGATATTATGCGCCTTGCGGTAAAGACGCGCATACTCTTTTTCGCAGTCAAAAAACAAATTTAAAATATTTTTCGACGCCAAAAGCTTTATAAAATTCACACTGTATCCGCTTAATTTTCCGCCGAACGCATCATTTGCAAGTTTGTCCTTTTCAGACTTTTCAACGGCATAAGAATTAAGAAGTTTCAAATATTTTTCCTCGGCTTTAAAAACCGCCGATATAACCGACAAATCGTCCAAAATCTTCTTTTCTTCTTTTTCCTCGCGTGCAAGCTCGTAAAGCGCCGCGGCATAGCTTTGTGCAGTATTTTTCATAGCTATTCACCCATTTTGCTGATAATATCATCAATCATTTTTTCGTGATCTTCTTTTTTCAAATCTTTTTCAATAACCTTTTGTGCAATATTCACCGCAAGATTGGATATATCGCCTTTGATTTCGTTTACGGCGGCGGTTTTCTCCTGCTCGATTTCTCTTTCAGCTCTGTCGAGAATTCCCCTCGCCTCTTTTTTAGCATCGTCAACAATGGCATTACCGCGCGCCTCTGCATTTTTCACAGCACTGCCCACAATCTCCGACGCCTCTTTTTTTGCATCTTTAAGGCGGTTTTCATATTCTTCTTTTAATTTTTCAGCCTCGGTACTGGACGAATTTGCTTTTTCGTAAAGCGAATTTATCTCGTCCTCGCGCTGTTTCAAAATGTTTTTTATCGGCTTAAAAAAGAACTTTTTCATCAGCAAAAAGAGGATAAGCAAATTCGCCCAGGTAAAAATGAGCGTCCATACATCTATGGTGACAAAAGCCAAGTATTTTTCCATAGCCTTTCCTCCTTAAAATTTGTAAATCTTCGGGAAAAATCAAAGCTTGCCGATAAGGGGATTTGCGAAAAGCAAAATCATCGCAACAACCAAACCGTAAATACCGGTAGACTCCGCAACCGCACAGCCGAAAAGCATTGTAGACGTGATGTCGCCTTTCGCCTCGGGCTGTCTGCCTACCGCCTCGGCAGCCTTACCTGCCGCGTAACCCTGACCTATACCGGGACCTATACCTGCAATCATCGCAAGTCCCGCGCCGACTGCCGACGCCGCCAAAACTATTGCTCTTTCCATAAAAAAATTCCTCCTTATAGTAAAAAATATCAGTATAAACTTATTCAGCCGCCGACGACACAAAAACCATCGTCAGCATTGATATGATGTATGCCTGCAAAAAGCTTGTGAAAAGGTCGAAATAGACCGACAAAATCGCAGGCAGTCCAACCTGAAAAATCGGTATGCTATTTATAAAATCGTTTGGTATAAAACCCAAAACAAAATTACTCAATGCCGCAAGCGCGCTGTATACAAGCGACGTTATAACCACGCCCGACGCTATGTTTCCGAAATGACGGAACGCGATTGAAATGGGGTTTGCGACTTCGCTTATAAGGTTTAGCGGAGTGAGCACCGCAACAGGCTGTGTGAACGACTTTATATAGCCGAAAATCCCGTTTGTTTTAATGTTTGTAATCTGCACCATCATAAACGTCACCAGCGCCCAGCCGAGCGTTGTGCTGAGGTCTGCGGTGAGCGGACGCATACCGAGGAGACTCGAAAGACTTCCCAAAATGGAAAGCGTGAAAAGCGCGCCGATATACGGAACGAATTTTTCAAATCTTTCTCCCATAACCTCGGTTACGAGATTATGCAACATAAGATACAGTTTTTCAGCGGCAATTTGCCTTTTGCCGGGATTTTTAACCTTTAAACCGCGTGTAAGGTATATTGACATCAAAACGATAAACGCCATAATGTACCAGCTATTGACAACCGTTTCGGTCACGTTTATACCGCCGAAAAACGGGAGTGTAAACACAATTTTAGGGCCGTTTACTTCAACGTTCAACTTTTTGCGCCTCCTTTTTGTGCGTGTCCGCATACGACAGGCACATTATTATGATACGCGGAAAAATGAGCGGAACAATCATTGCCCAGTGATTTATAAATTCGCTTTTAATCGCAAAATAAATCATAAGCGCAATAAACACCATTCTTAAAAAATATCCTCCGCCCATAGCGCTCAATGCCGCGTTTTTCTTCTTTTTGACACTTCGCTCAATGTATACCGCAAGGAAAAAATAATTTAAAAACGCGGCGGAAAAGCCTAAAAGTGTGCCGAAAAGTATTGAATTTTGATAACCCAAAACGATTGAGAAAATAACGGCACTTATCGCCGAGCAGATTAAAAGACCTATTCCCATTCGTTTAAGTTCGTAAACAGATGATGCCGAAAGCATAAAATCACCCTTTTTATTTGTCGCTTTTATTTTCTTTTTCAACAAGCTTTATAAAATTCAAAAGACTCATAAAACCTGCACCGCAGCCGACGATTATTCCCAAAATCACTGCATAATCGCCGAGCATAAATTTATTTTTAATATAAATCGCAATAATTATGCACAAAATAACGGGAGTTATAATATTAAATCCAAGCTGTGTAACGTATGCAAGCGCCTTTAAGCTCTTGTATTTTTTATTCAATTTTAACACCTCGACGCGCGGTTTGTCAACATTAAAATGCCGTGTTTTGGGCATTTTTATAAAATTGACCAACCGTTTATATGCTAAAAGAGAGCCAAACAAAATATGTTCAAACTCTCTTTAATTTCATCAGTCAACTTTCAAATCTTCGGGACGCTCTTTAAGATAGCCGAAATGGTACAAAATAGCGTCAACAGTGCGTTTGGACGCAGTTCCGTCACCGTACGGATTTGCGGTTTTTGATATTTTTTTGTAAAATTCACTGTCGCAGATAAGGTCGGCTGCATATTTTACGATAACATCTTTTTCGATACCGCCCATTATAACCGTGCCTGCCTTAACCGCCTCGGGACGCTCCGTTTCGGTGCGCAATACGATAACGGGTTTGCCGAGGCTCGGAGCCTCCTCCTGAAGTCCGCCCGAATCGGTCATAACCATATAACAGCGGTGCATAGCATTGTGCATATCAACAACGTCGAGCGGTTCGATAAGATGCACTCTGTCCATACCGCCGAGAATTTTGTTTGCAACCTCTCGTACGGCAGGGTTTAAGTGAACGGGATAAACAACCTCAACGTCACTGTGTTTTTCAACGATTTCTTTAACCGCCGAGCAGATGTTCTCAAGCGGTTTTCCGAGGTTTTCTCTGCGGTGCGCGGTCATAAGAATAACCTTTTTCGCATTGAAATCAACCGAATTTAAGTATTCGTCTTTAAATTTATAGTTCTCTTTTACCGTCGATTTGAGCGCGTCGATAACGGTATTTCCCGTTATAAAAATGTTTTTTTCGTCAACATTTTCTTTAAGAAGATTTTGCTTATTCGCAGCAGTCGGCGAAAAATGCAAATCCGCAATCGCGCCGGTAAGACGTCTGTTCATCTCTTCGGGATACGGCGAATATTTGTCATATGTGCGCAGTCCTGCCTCAACGTGACCGACTTTCGTCTGATTGTAAAAAGACGCGAGCGCGCCGACAAAGGTAGTGCTGGTGTCGCCGTGAACAAGCACAATGTCGGGTTTTGCCTCGTTTATAACGTCATAAAGACCGGTGAGCGCATTTGTTGTAATGGACAAAAGCGTTTGTCTGTCTTTCATAATATTCAAATCGTAATCGGGTGTGATGTTGAAAATTTCAAGCACCTGGTCGAGCATCTGTCTGTGCTGTGCTGTAACCGCAACGATAGACTCAATATTTTCGTTTTTTTCAAGCTCCTTTACAAGCGGAGCCATTTTTATAGCCTCGGGACGTGTCCCGAAAACCGTCATAACTTTAATCATTTTTTTCTTCTCCTTTTTCCGTGCCGGAATTTTTGGTGTTATCTTCTGTGTTATCTTCAGTTTTTCCGTCTGTATTTTCGTCTGTAACAATTTCTGTTTTCTGTATATTTTTGCCTTTTTTTCCCGAGCCGAACACAACGTCACCGCTCTGTTTTTCTGTCTTTTCGCGGTGAATGGTTATATAAATACTGAAAACCGCAACTATAAGAATTGACACAACAATCCAAATTGCCTGCTGTGCGCCTCTGTCTACCATAACCACCGCGGTAAGTCCCAAAAGCGTGCTGATTATATAAAGTATCGCAACCGCCTGTTTCTGCGAAAATCCCATATCCATAAGCTTGTGATGAAGATGTCCCCTGTCCGCGGTCATAACGGGTTTACCGTTCCAAACGCGCCTTACAATCGCAAAAAGCGTATCGAAAATCGGCAGTCCGAGAATTAAAAACGGCGCCACAAACGATATGATAAGGTAGCCTTTAAACAAGCCCTGTATGCAGATTATCGAGAGCATAAATCCCAAAAACTGCGCGCCGGTGTCGCCCATAAAAATTTTAGCCGGATTAAAGTTAAACGGCAAAAATCCTATGCACGCGCCTGCAAGCGCCGCCGAGATTATCGCAACCGTCGGTTCGCGCAGAAGTATTGCTATAAAGAAAAGCGAAAACGTCGCAATGGACGATACACCTGCCGCAAGTCCGTCAAGTCCGTCGATTAAGTTAACTGCGTTTGTCACCGCGACAATCCATATCACCGTGACGGGTATGCTCGCCCAGCCGAGGGGCAGAATTCCGCCCTTTATGATGAAATCGGGCACCGAAAGATAGGTTATTTTTATTCCGTTAAGCGCAACGACAACCGCCGCGAGAAGCTGGAACAAAAGCTTTTTCTTCGGTTTAAGTTCAACGGTGTCGTCCACAATTCCCATTGCAACAATGATAATCGATCCTAAAAGTATACCGCGCAGTGTTTCGTCAATCGGACGGTAAAAGCACAAAAGGCTGATAAACGTTCCGTAGAATATCGCAAGTCCGCCGATGAGCGGAGTTGATTTTTTGTGTATTCGCCTTTTTCCGTCGGGCACGTCCACCGCGCCCATTTTAAACGCCATTTTGCGCACTAACGGTGTGGACACAAAAGACAGAATAAACGCGAGCGAAAAGCTTAAAATCAGCGTTGTTAACATATCCATTTAATATTTCTCCTGCCTTTTGAATTAAAATTTTCTGTCCACAAAACCGAGCTTTCTGTGAACCTTGGAGAGTGTGCGCGACGCAAGTTTCTGTGCCGCAAGCGCACCTTTTTTGTATATTTCTTCAATGTATGCTTTGTCTTTTATAAGCGCGTTATAACGTTCGCGTATCGGACGGAGTTCTTCAACCGCCGCCTCGGCAACGCTCTGTTTAAAGTCGCCGTAGCCTTTGCCGTCAAATTCCGCTTCAATATCGCTTATCTCTTTTTTAGTGATTGCGGAATAAATATTTATAAGGTTGTTAATTCCGTCGTGTCCCTCGCGCACTTTTATAAGATTGTCCGAGTCGGTCACGGCGCGTTTGATTTTACGCACAATCGCGTCGGGAGTATCGAGGATTGAAATAAATCCGTTCTCGTTGGGGTCGGATTTCGACATTTTCGAGGTCGGCTCCTGAAGGCTCATAATTCTTGCGCCTGCTTTGGGTGTAAAGCCTTCGGGGATTTTAAACACATTTCCGTAAACGCCGTTAAAACGCATTGCAATATCGCGCGTGATTTCAAGGTGCTGTTTCTGGTCGCTGCCGACGGGAACAAGGTCGGTCTGATAAAGCAAAATATCCGCCGCCATAAGCACGGGATACGTGAAAAGTCCTGCGTTTATATTGTCCGCGTGTTTTGCGCATTTGTCCTTATACTGCGTCATTCTCGAAAGTTCGCCCATATATGTAAAACAGCTTAAAACCCACGAAAGTTCCGCGTGCTGGGGAACGTGCGACTGGAAGAACAGAATGTTTTTCTCCGCGTCAATTCCGCACGCAAGATACTGCACCAAAAATTCAATACATCTTTTTCTCAAAAGCGCACTGTCTTGACGCACCGTGATTGAGTGCAGGTCAACCACCGAAAAAAGGCAGTTGTAATCGTTTTGCAAATCTACCCAGTTTTTCAGCGCGCCTATATAGTTACCCAGCGTAATGCAACCCGTCGGCTGGATACCGCTGAATATAATTTTCTTTTTTTCTGTCTTGTTTTCCGCATTGTTTTCCATTGTATTCACACCTTTTTATACGTATTCTTTAAGAATTTCGCCGAGAATTTTCATTCCCTCGTCTATTTTTTCGTTTGACACGGTTGTATAGTTTAATCTGAAGCAGTTTGACACCTTGTCAATGTCAGCCATACACGTTCTGCCGGGCACAAACGCAATGCCCTTTTCAACCGCTTTTTCAAATATTTTGCCTGTGTCAATGCCCTCGGGCATAGTGCACCAGAGGAAAATTCCGCCGTCGGGATTTGTAAGGCTAACGCTGTCGGGGAAATATTTTTTTGCGCCGTCAAGCATTGCCGCGCATTTTTCACCGCATTTCTGGGCAGAAATTTTTATATGTTCGTCAAAATCGTAATTGTTTATATAATCCGTTACCATCATCTGATTTAAAAGCGGAGTGTGTACGTCGTTAACCTGTTTTACAACCACAACTCTGTCCATAATGTCCTTATGGCAAGTCAAAAATCCAACTCTCATACCGGGCGAAAGAGTTTTCGAGAATGAGCCGACGTACATGACTCTGCCCTCGTCGTCAAACGATTTTATCGCCGCAACGTCCTCACCCCTGAAACGAAGTTCGCCGTAAGGATTATCCTCCAAAATAAGGCAGTTGTATTTTTTCGCAATTTCCAAAAGTTTTTTGCGTTTTTCAAGACTTAATGTAATACCCGTCGGATTCTGGAAGGTTGTGATGGTGTATATAAATTTGATATTTTTCTCGGTTTTTAATATATTTTCAACCTGTTCAAGGTCGATACCGTCCTCTTTAACTTCCGCCTCAAAAAGGCGCGCATTATACGAACGGAACGAATTGAGCGCGCCGATAAAACTGGGCGCCTCGACGATAACACCATCGCCCTCGTTCAAGAGTGCTTTACCCACAAGGTCGATTGCCTGCTGTGCGCCTGTGGTTATAATGGTCTGGTCAAAATCTTTGCCGACGTTTTTTTGAGCATTTCTTTTTTCAACAATCTCGATAAGCGGAGCATAACCCTCCGTTATGCCGTAAATAAGCGCTTTTGCGCCGTTTTTTTCAAGTATACCGTCCGCAATTTTTCCAAGCTCTTTTGCAGGGAAAAGTTCGGGCGACGGAATACCGCCGGCAAACGAAATGATGTTGCTTTTGCCGAGCATTTTAAAAATTTCTCTTATAGCCGAAGCCTTAAGCGATTTAACCCTTTCGGAAAGTAAATTTGAATATTCCATTTTTATGTCCTCCTAAAGCGAATTTTTAAGTATTTCACGCAGTTTGTATATTATAACGGCGGAATCGCACCGTCTTAAGTTTGCCGACGGCATAAAGCTTCCGTCACCGAAACCGTTTAAAATTTTCATATCTTTGAGCGCATACACATATTTTTTATTCTGCGCATTTATTTCACTGTCATCTGTGAATAAAACTCCGTAGTCACCGCGCACGGAAACACCCGAAAATTCAAGTATTTTTGCCGATATAACCGCGGTTTGCTCACGTGTTATATACTCATCAAAATCGGTATCGTACGGCAAAAAATCAACAATTCCCGCGTCTTCCGCCGACGCAATATACGGATAACTCCAGTCGTTTTTGTCAAGCTTTTCAAAATCGCAGTTAAATTCCTCGCTGTACAAACCGCCGACAAGCACCGCAAGCTTGATAAATTCTTTGATTTTCACATTGCCGCCGGGTGCAAAAACTCCCTCGCACCGTCCCGAAACAATGCCGTCACGGGATAACGCATACACGCTTTGATGCGCCCATTCAAAACCTATCAAATCGGCAAAAACCGTGTCGCTGTCCGTTGTGCTTTCGGGTGTGTAGTCCTCGGTTGACGCGTTGTAATGCGAAATAATTCTCGAAATGTCCTCCTGCGCAAAAGCCGTCTGAAAAGCGGCGGCAAGCGCAATTAAAAATGCAAATTTCTTCACGGCAGCATACACCTTAAAATGTCGCAGTCGCCCGAAATTTTATAATTTTTAAGGCACGCAGGGATTAAAAACGTGTCGCCTGCGGAAAATTTCTCTTTTTTACCGCCGTCGTATTCGATAAAGCCGTCACCCTCAAGAAACATCACCGCATTAAACGTTTTTTCTTCGGTGTCAAAGCATTTTTCACCGTGAACGGTATGTTTAACGACTTTAAAATATTCGCACTCCGCAACGGTGCATTCGTCAAGATTTTCCGCGTTGCAATACGCTTTTTCGTAAACACCGAGTTTTGCAACTTCAAGCGCCTTGTCAAGATGAAGTTCGCGCAAATTTCCGTCCTTATCGCGTCTGTTGTAGTCATACAAACGGTAGGTCGTGTCACTGCTCTGCTGAATTTCGGCAACTATAAGACCTGCGCAGAGGCAATGCACCGAACCGCCTCGGATAAAGAAACAGTCGCCTTTTTTAACGTCGTAATATTTTATAATATCCTGCAAAGTGCCGTCTTTCGCGGCTTTTTCCACCTCGTCTTTGGTAACGTCACGCACAAAGCCGAAGCCTATTTTTGCGCCCTCTTTCGCGTCAACGATATACCACATTTCGGTTTTGCCGTTTTCGCCCTCGGGATGCACCTGAACGGATAAATCTTTATTTGCATCGAGAAATTTGAAAAGAAGCGGAAATTCTTTTTCGTTTTCGCCGTTTTTGCCCATAATAAGGCTTTTGTTTTTTTCAATAACATCTTTAAGAAATTGTCCTTTAAACTCACCGTTGGCAATTTTGACGGGCGCTTTTTCAAGGCAGGATAATTCCCAGCTTTCAGCCAAAAATCCGCCGTTCGCCTTGCCGTATTTTTTGCTCAAATTTGTGCCGCCCCAAAGATAATCTTTGAAAATCGGCTGTGTTTTCATAGGATACAATTTTTTCAGCTCCTCAAAAAATGGTTTCAATCTGTTTTATTATACCACAATGCTTTTTAAAAATCAATAATTTTGTTAACATAATGCAATTATATTAAAAGAGAATGTGAATTTTTTTCACATTCTCAAAAACAAGTTACTGTATCTCCCCTGCTTTTTTAAGTGCAATTTTCGTAACGGCAGGCCCGAGAAGTTCGTATATAAACGTTGCACAGAGTACAATCGCGCGGATTGTCTGACCGTATTCGGGCACAACCGTCGTTGCGGCAAGCGACAGACCTATTGCAACGCCTGCCTGGGGCAAAAGCGCATAACCGAGATATTTTTTGATTTTTTTGTCGCACTTGCATATTGCCGCACCCGCATATGTGCCCAAAACCTTTCCGACAACGCGGAACACAACGTATATAACACCCACAATGCCGAGAGTCGGCAGAACCGAAAGTTCAAGCGCCGCGCCCGATGCGACGAAAAACAGCATAAATATCGGCGGTGTCACCGCGTCGACAACTTTCATAACAGGGAGCGACTGTTTGGAAAAATTGACAAACACCGCGCCCAGCGCCATACAAAGAAGGAGCGACGAAATGCCGAGCACATCGGCAATTCCGATACCTGCAAATACAAAGCCGACCGCAAGCGAGAGCCTGTTTCCGTCCTTTTTGAAAAAGCGCACAAAATATGTCAAAAGCATACCCAAAACAGCACCGATACCCAGCGCACCGATAATTTCAACAATCGGCGAAAAAATCATACTCACAACCGACACATTCGCAGTGGAATTGAGCATTCCGGCAACCGCAACGGCAATTCCGAAAAGCATAAGCGCCACCGCGTCGTCGAGAGCAACAACCGACAAAAGTGTTTCGGTAACAGGCCCCTTCGCCTTATACTGGCGGATAACCATAATGGTTGCCGCGGGTGCTGTTGCCGCCGCGATTGAGCTTAAAACAATCGAAAACGGCAGATCGTTGCCGAATGCAACCAGCACGGCGCACACCGCAACAACCGCACCGAGAGCCTCCAGCGCCGCAATGACGATAGGCGCCGCGCCCACTTTTTTAAAATACGACATTTTAAATTCGTTGCCTATCGAAAACGCGATAAAGCCGAGCGCAACCTCGCTGATTACCGCGATTGAATCGATTGTGTCTTTCGGAATTATTTTAAGCACGCTCGGTCCCAAAACAAGACCTGCAAGAAGGTATCCCGTAACGTTGGGAAGCTTGACAAGCTTTACCAGACGTCCGAACGCCATACCCGAAAAAATCATTATTGCAAGATAGCAAAGAACATTAAATTGCATTGTTTTTTTCAAATCCTTCCATATAAGTTACGTTGGTGCAGAACATTATTCCCGTGTCGGGATTGTTAAGTCCGCCCGTCGCGTCATTCACAATTTTTGAAACGAGCGGAATTTTTCCCTCGTCAATAACGGTAAGGATTGTTTTACTGCTTTCTCTGTCGGGGTCGAGAATTTGGCGCAAGGACGCGATAAACCTGAAATCCTCGTCGTCGCTCAAAGTATGCGCCATACCCGTGCTGTCCAAAATCGTTGCGCCGTTTATTCCGTTTTCGGCAAACGCGTGCAGAATTTCGTCCAGGCACTCCGTTTTATTTAATACAACAGTCAAAAGTACCATAAAAATTACCTCCAAATAGATTTTCCATATAATTATATACCTTTTTTCGCCAAATGTCCACTTATTTTTTACAATTTAAAAAATTTCTTCCTTATTACGCTTGACAACAAGATGTAGTACATTGTAAAATATAATAAGTAATATATGGTACAAGGTGGTAAAAAAATGGCTAAAAGCAAAAATAACGATTATACAAACGAAAGTATATCGAAATTAAAAGGTGCTGACAGAGTGCGCCTTCGCCCTGCCGTTATTTTCGGATCGGACGGCTTGGACGGCTGTGAGCACGCCGTTTTTGAAATTCTCTCAAACTCCATAGACGAGGCAAGAGAAGGCTACGGAAATTTTATCGAAGTTAAAAAATATCTTGACAATTCAATAGAAGTTACCGACTACGGCAGAGGTATCCCCGTTGACTACAACCCGAAAGAGGGTATGTTTAACTGGGAGCTTGTTTTCTGCGAGCTTTACGCAGGCGGTAAATATAAAACCAATTCGGGCGAAAACTACGAATACAGCCTCGGCACAAACGGACTCGGCGCGTGCGCAACGCAGTATTCATCGGAATATATGGACGTTACCGTTTACCGCGACGGATACAAATATGATTTGCATTTTGAAAAAGGCGTTAACATAGGCGGGCTTAAAAAAGAAGAATACAACTATAAGCACACGCGCACGCAGATCAGATGGCGTCCCGACCTTGAAGTTTTCACCGACATAAACATTCCCGAAGAATATTTTCACGATATTATGAAAAAACAGGCTATTGTAAACAAAGGCTTAAAGCTTGTTTTTAAATGCGAGAAAGAACCGAGAAAATTTGAGGAAACGGAATATATTTACAACAACGGCATTGTCGATTATGTAAACGAAATTGCTGCCGGAGAAGCATTCACCGATGTGAAATATCTTGAATGTGAGCGCAGAGGACGCGACCGCGCCGACAGAGATGACTACAACGTTAAAATGTCGTTTGCATTCTGTTTTTCAAACAAAACAAATCTTTTGGAATATTATCACAATTCAAGCTTTCTCGAACACGGCGGTTCGCCCGACAAAGCGGTGTCAAACGCGTTTTTGTATGCGGTGGACAAGTATCTTAAACAAAATTCCAAATACAACAAAAACGAATCGAAAATTAACTTTAACGACGTAAAAGACTGCCTTATTCTGGTTTCAAACTCCCACTCCACCGTGACAAGCTATGCAAACCAAACGAAAAAGGCAATAAACAACGCTTTTATCGCCGAGGCTATGACGGAATTTCTGCGTCACGAACTTGAAGTTTACTTTATAGAAAACAAGGTTGAGGCGGATAAAATCGCCGCGCAAGTGCTCATCAACAAAAGGAGCCGTGAACACGCGGAAAAAGCAAGGGTTAACATTGCGAAAAAATTGAGCGGAAATATAGACGTTACCAACCGTGTGCAAAAGTTTGTGGATTGCCGTACAAAAGATTTGTCGCGCCGTGAGCTTTATATCGTGGAGGGCGACTCGGCGCTCGGCTCGTGCAAGCTGGGCAGAGATTCCGAATTTCAGGCTATTATGCCGGTGCGCGGTAAAATTTTAAACTGTCTTAAAGCTGACCTTGACAAAATATTCAAAAACGATATTATCGTTGACCTTTTGAAAGTTATGGGCTGCGGTGTTGAAATAAGCAGTAAAAATTCAAAAAACGTATCGGAATTTGACATAAATAATTTAAGATGGAACAAAATAATAATCTGCACCGATGCCGACGTTGACGGCTTTCAGATACGAACGCTTATTCTTGCGATGCTAAAACGCTTAACTCCCACTCTCATAACCGAGGGCAAGGTTTACATTGCGGAATCTCCGCTTTTTGAAATTACCGCAAAGAGCGGAACGTATTTTGCATACAGCGAAAAAGAGAAAAACGAAATCATCAAAAAAGCGGGCGAAAAAGCGTCAATTCAGCGTTCGAAAGGTCTTGGCGAAAACGAACCCGAAATGATGTGGCAGACAACTATGAACCCCGAAACAAGACGTCTTATAAAGGTTTTGGATGACGATAAAAACCTCACGGAAGAAGTGTTTGATATGCTTCTCGGCGATGATTTGCAGGGCAGAAAAAACTACATCACGACAAACGGTCACGAATACCTCGATATGCTTGATTTAAGCTGATAAATCTCCGTTCAAATTATCACTTTGAAAGGACTGAAATTTTTGGAAAACAATACCGAACAGAAAATTACGCAAACTTTAAAAGAGAATTATATGCCGTATGCAATGAGCGTTATCATTTCGCGTGCAATACCCGAAATCGATGGTTTTAAGCCGTCGCACCGAAAGCTTTTGTATACAATGTATAAAATGGGACTTATAAACGGCAAGCAGAGAAAGTCGGCGAATATCGTCGGCGAAACGATGAAACTCAATCCGCACGGCGATATGGCTATATACGAAACTATGGTTCGTCTTACGCGCGGAAACGAGGCGCTTTTGCACCCGTTTGTAGACTCGAAAGGAAACTTTGCAAAGCAATATTCGCGCGATATGGCATTTGCCGCGTCGCGTTACACCGAAGTAAAGCTTGAAGAAATATGCAAAGAGGTTTTCGGCGACATTGACAAAAACACCGTCGATTTTGTAAGCAACTACGACGGCACTATGACCGAGCCTACTCTGCTCCCCGTTGCGTTTCCGAACATTCTTGTAAACCCAAACCAGGGCATTGCGGTAGGTATGGCAAGCTGTATACCGAGTTTTAATTTAAAAGAGGTTTGCGACACAACAATCGCATATCTTAAGAATCCGAACTGCGATATTTCAAAAACGCTTACAGCGCCCGACTTTTCAACAGGCGGTGAACTTATTTTAGACCGCACCGCCCTTGACAACATTTACAAGACGGGCAGAGGAAGCGTTAAAGTCCGCGCAAAATACCGCTACGACAAGAAAAACTCGCTTATCGAAATTTACGAAATCCCCTACAGCACCACAAGCGAGGCGATTATCGACAAGATTATCGAACTTATAAAAGCAGGCAAAATTAAAGAAATCACCGATCTGCGCGACGAAACCGACCTTAAGGGTCTTAAAATTACAATCGACATCAAAAAGAGCGCAAAACCCGATATGCTTATGACAAAGTTATATAAGCTTACTCCGCTCGAAGATTCGTTCAGCTGCAATATGAACGTGCTTATCGGCACAACGCCTATGGTGCTTGGCATACGCGAAATTCTTATGCACTGGACAGAGTTCCGAATGAACTGCATAAAACGCAAACTCAACTATGATTTGAACAAAATCTCAACGCGTCTGCACCTCTTGGAGGGACTTAAAAAAATTCTGCTCGACATTGACAAGGCGATTGCAATTATCCGCAACACCGAGCGCGACGACGATGTTGTTCCCAACCTTATGAAAGGTTTCGGAATTGACGAGGAGCAGGCGGACTTTATCGCGGAAATCAAACTGCGCAATCTCAACAAGCAATACATTTTGAACCGTTTGAACGATATTGACGATTTGAAAGCGGAGCTTGACAACATAAACAGAATTTTAGCCGACGATAAAGAGGTTAAAAAGCTTATAATCGAAGATTTAAAACGCATTTCAAAAAAATACGGCAAAGAGCGCAAAACAACCGTTGTGGAAAGCGGTGAAATTGCCGTTTATGAGGAGGAAAGCTTTATTGAAGATTACAATCTCAAAATTTTCCTCACAAACGACGGCTACCTAAAAAAAATATCAGCCGTTTCGTTGCGTTCAAGCTCGGTGCAAAAGCTTAAAGACGGCGATTTTATAGTGCTTGAACAGGAAACCACAAACAAAGCCGACCTTGTGCTTATCAGCAATATGTGCAATGCGTACAAGCTGAAGCTTCACGAGGTTGCCGACTGCAAGGCGAGCGACTGGGGACATTTCGCGCCCAACATTGCAAAAATGGAACAGGGCGAAAAAATCGTGTTTGCCATTGCAACTGCCGATTACGCCGGCGATTTGCTCTACTTTTTTGAAAACGGAAAGGTTGCAAGGGTTAACCTTAAAAGCTATGAAACAAAAACCAACCGCAAAAAGCTTATCAACGCATACAGCAACAAATCAAAGCTTGTTACGGTTAAATACATTACCGACGACACCGATATGGTTATATACAGTTCAATCGACAAGGTTATGGTGTTCTCCACAACCTGCTTAACCCCCAAAACAACACGCGATACGCAGGGCGTTGCGGTGATGAATATGAAAAAGAAAAGCGTTGTCACAAAGGTTGATTTCGCGTCCGACGCAAAGCTTTCGGACATTGAATATTACAAAACAAAAAACGTCCCGGCAACGGGATATTACTTAAAAGACGAGGACAATCCGAACACGCAGTTAAGCTTGTTTTAATAAAATTTTAAGGAGTGGCAGAAAATGAAAAATAATTCTTATTATCCGATTGACGAAATAGCGTCGCTTAAGGATATGCTGGAAAACAGCGTAAAAAAATACGGTGACACAAACGCATTTTTGGTTAAAAAAGACAGAAAAAGTCCGTACGAAGGTGTAACATACAAAGAGTTTTACAAAGACGTTGAGGGGCTCGGCACTGCATTTTTGCGAATGGGGCTTTCCGGCAAAAAAATAGCGGTTATTGGTCAAAACCGCTATGAATGGGCGGTTACATACCTTGCAGCCGCTAACGGCGAAAGTATGATTGTGCCGATTGACAAAGAGCTTCCGTATGAGGACTGGGCTCATCTTCTCGATATTTCCGATGTTACAACCGTTGTATATTCGGAAAAATTTGCCGAAAATATGGTGAAAGCGCGCGAAGAAAACAAAAAAATACGATTTTTGGTTAATATGGATTTGGACGACAACACCGAACAGGAAATCAGCTTTAAAAAGCTTCTTGCGTCGGGCAAAATGATGGCAAACGAAGGCGACAAAAGTTTTGCAAACGTTAAAATCAATCCCGACGAGGCGAAAATTCTGCTTTTCACATCAGGAACAACCGCCATTTCAAAGGGCGTGCTTTTGTCACATAAAAACATATGCGCCGCGCTTATGGGAATGTGCACAATGGCATATATCGGACCCGGCGACATATTTTTGTCAATTCTCCCTCTGCACCACACATACGAGTGCAACTGCGGATTTTTGGCACCGCTATACCGCGGTTGTACCATTGCGCACTGCGACGGCTTAAAATACATTGCGAAAAACCTTGCCGAGAGCAAGGCAACGGTTATGCTCTGCGTTCCTGCGGTTATCGAGGCGATGTATAAAAGAATTTGGAGTGTGGCGAAGAAAAACGGCATTGACCAAAAGCTGAAAAAAGGAATAAAGCTTTCAAATTCGCTCCGAAAAGTTCATATTGATATGAGAAGAAAAATTTTCAAACAAATTCACGACAATTTCGGCGGACACTTCAGAATGTTCGTTGTTGGTGCGGCGGCGCCCAATCCCGAAGTGTCAAAGGGACTCCGCGACTTCGGATTTTTGGTTATCCAGGGCTACGGAATTACCGAATGTTCCCCTATCGTTGCGCTTAACCGCGACACCAATTTCCGCGACGACGCGGCAGGTCAGGCTATGCCGAACATTGCCATTGACGTTGTGGACAAAAACAGCGAGGGTATCGGCGAAATTGTGTGCAAAGGCCCGAACGTTATGCTGGGATATTATCAGAACAAAGAAGCAACCGACGAGGTTATTGTTGACGGCTGGTTCCACACAGGCGATTTAGGATATATCGATGACGAAGGTTTTTGCCATATTACAGGCAGAAAGAAAAGCGTTATCGTAACGCAGAACGGCAAAAACATCTTCCCCGAGGAGCTTGAAATTTTCCTCAACGAAAACGAGTATATTTTGGAAAGTATGGTTTACGGCGAATATAATCCCGAGGACGGCGAAACCTATCTTTGCGCGCTGATTGTTCCGAAATTTGACGAAATCAAATCTGATTTCGGCGACGATGTGTCGGACGAAAAAATCCGCTCGCTTATGGAGGACGCGGTTAAGACGGTTAACAAACGAAATCCGCTCTACAAATATATAAGAAAATTTGAAATCCGCGACAAAGAGCTTACCAAAACCACAACGGGCAAAATCAAACGTTATCTTGAAATGCCCAAAAAGGAAAAATAATATGAACGCAAAAGAAAAACTGGAAATATGCTTTGAAAATCTTCGCAAAATCACCGAATTTAAGCCCGAAACGGCAATCGTTCTCGGCACGGGACTGGGCAGTTTTGCAGACCAAATCGAAACGCTTGAAACAGTTGAATACAAAGACCTTGAACATTTTCCTATTTCCACCGTCCAAGGCCATAACGGACGTTTTATTTTCGGAAAATACAAGGGCAAAAATGTTGCAGTTATGCAAGGCAGAGTGCATTATTACGAGGGATATGACATTGCCGACACCGTTCTCGGCGTGCGCCTTTTGTCGCTTTGCGGTGCGAAAAATCTCATTCTCACAAACGCCGCCGGCGGTATAAACGAGAGTTTTTCAAAAGGCTGTCTTATGGCGCTGACCGACCATATTTCATCGTTTGTCCCCTCGCCTTTGCGCGGTGAAAATATAGATTTTCTCGGCGAAAGATTTCCCGATATGTCCGAGGTTTACGACAAAGATTTGCTTAAAACCGCAAAAAATGCAGCGAGCGAAAACGGCATAAAACTCAATTTCGGCACATATCTCCAGGCGCCCGGGCCGAATTACGAAACGCCTGCCGAAATAAAAATGTATAAACTTCTCGGCGCGGATGCGGTCGGAATGAGCACAGCGTGCGAGGCTATGGCGGCAAAGCACGCAGGTATGAAAATTCTCGGCATCAGCTGTATTACCAATATGGCTGCGGGACTGGGCGAAAAAACACTTTCACATACCGACGTTCAGCAAACCGCAAAAAAGATTTCAAGCGATTTTACACTTCTTTTGCGCGGAGTGCTTGAAAAAATATGAAATTTTACACATTGCATATAAAAAACTATTGATTTTATTTTTAAAGTATGATAAAATATTAACATAGTTAAATTTTATAAGGAGTGACACATTATGCCATTAGTTACAACAAAAGAAATGTTCCGCAAAGCATACGAAGGCGGTTATGCTATCGGTGCATTCAATGTAAATAATATGGAAATTATCCAGGGTATCACAGAGGCCGGCAAAGAGGTTAACGCACCTCTTATCCTTCAGGTTTCGTCGGGCGCAAGAAAATATGCAAATCATACTTATCTTGTTAAACTCGTTGAGGCGGCGGTTGAAGAAACAAATCTTCCCATCGCTCTCCACCTCGACCACGGCGACAGCTTTGAACTTTGCAAAGCCTGCATAGACGGCGGTTTTACCTCTGTTATGATTGACGGTTCAAAACACCCGTATGAAGAAAATATTGCTCTTACAAAAAAAGTTGTTGAATACGCTCACGCTCACGGCGTTGTTGTTGAGGGCGAGCTTGGTCAGCTTGCAGGTATTGAGGACGATGTTAACGTTTCGGACGAAGATGCATCTTTCACAAAACCCGAACAGGTTTACGATTTTGCCACACGCACAGGCGTTGACTCGCTTGCTATCGCAATCGGCACAAGCCACGGTGCATACAAATTCAAACCCGGTCAGAAACCCCAGCTCCGTTTTGACATTCTCGCGGAAATTGAGAAAAATCTCCCCAACTTCCCGATTGTTCTTCACGGCGCAAGCAGTGTAATCCCCGAATACGTTAAAATGATTAACGAAAACGGCGGTAAAATGCCCGACGCTATCGGCATCCCCGAAGATATGCTCCGTCAGGCGGCAAGAAGCGCGGTTTGCAAAATCAATATCGACTCCGATATCAGACTTGCAGTAACCGGTACAATCAGAAAATACTTTAACGACAACCCCTCGCACTTCGACCCCAGACAGTACCTCGGACCTGCGAGAGAAGCGGTTAAAGATATGGTTAAGCACAAAATCCTCAACGTTTTGGGCTGTGACAACAAAGCATAATCAATATTGTCAAAAACATAAAGCCTTTGCAGACTTAATCTGCAAAGGCTTTTTTAGTTATAGGTTAAAAATTATTCACAGCCTTTTTTACGTCCGGTGTTAAGCGGATCGAAAGAATTTCTCTCGGGCGGGAAAAATTCCTCAACCGGGAAGCTTATTCTGTCAAACAAATCGCAGGGATTGTTGTTGTTCGACGGTGTGCAGTCGCACTCGGGAACACAGAAATCGTCAACGGGAACGATAAGCTGAACGTCCCTTTCAAGTCTTACAATCGAGAACAAGCCGAGAGTGAGAAGAACCTTTCTGTCGCCCTCGTCGTCAACAAAACGCTCGTCAAACAAACCGTTTATGGTGTTGGGGATTGACGCAACGTCGCAGCAGCATACGCAGCAGCATTTTTCCTGCGGTTCAATAACCTTTAAATCGAGCGCGATAGGCTCAACAACCTCAACCTGTGCAACAGGAAGATTGCTTTTCTGCATAAAGTTTATGTCTATGTCGTTTTCCCTGTACTGCGACGAGAAAATCTTTGCATTTCCCTCCGAGCCGAACAGAACGACTTTTTTATCGTATGTTGCAAGACCTTCGATAGGTGTAGGTTTGCATACACCGCAGTAAACGTCAAGCGAAACCCTGAAGAAGAATTTCAAACCAACCGTGTAGTAGCCTCTGTTAAACGCAACGGGTTCAACGTCGGTGTAAATCCAGACGATTTCAACCTTTTTGCATTTTACGTTAACTGCATTGTTAACAAGATTTTGACCGCTCGCAGTTAAGAATACCCTTAAATTTTCCAAACATTCTTTGTCCTTGCACGAGCCGTATACCTTTCGTGTCTGCACGCAGGCAGAATTGTTTCCGCCGCAGCAGTCTTTTGAGCCAAAGTTTTCACTCATAAAATTAACCTCCCAAAAATTCAAAATTGCTTTTTACATTTACATAATATGTCAAAATGCGAAATGTGTGATTTTTGTAATATAAATATTAAAAGTAAAATAGAATTTAGTAATAAAAACCATCGGAAAGGAAAGATTTTATGAAGCTTTTTGTAGTTCACAAGGACACAGTGATAATATATTTTTTAATTCTCGCCGCCATTTGCTCGGTGCTGACCCTCAACTGGGACACAACAACGGCAGTTTTTGAAACTATGGCGCCCAAAAAAGACCTCCCCATCTACTGCGTGCAAAAGGTGGAAAAAATTTGTGCAATAAGTTTTGACGCAGCGTGGGGAAATGAAGATACCCACACGCTGATTGAAATTTTGAAGAAGTATAATGTTAAAACCACGTTTTTTGTTGTCGGCGGCTGGGTAGATAAATACCCCGAGTCGGTGAAAGAGCTCTCCGACGCGGGGCACGAAATTATGAATCATTCAAATACTCATCCGCATATGACGAAACTGTCAAAAGAGCAGATGCAGAAAGAAGTGACCGAGTGTAACGATAAAATTGAAAAGGTCACAAATAAAAAACCGATTTTGTTCCGTCCGCCCTACGGCGACTATAACGACTCCGTCGTTTCCGCAATGCGCGATATCGGTATGTATACTATCCAGTGGGACGTTGATACGTTGGTAATGAATGGAAGGTGGCATTCTGAAGCAAATTTTACAATATTTATTTACACGTTGATGGTGATACACATATTCATGGAGACTATCCCAAATTTTGTGTAAAGTCTATACAAGACCTCCAAGATGATATATAATAAAAATATCATTTTGGAGGTTTTAGTTATGCCTAAGTACAAATTAAGTCCCGAAGAAAGGGC